>JAVHLO010000113.1:0-5288 GCA_031082105.1 Planctomycetota bacterium | reverse complement strand
GAAAGGGAAATGGCGGAGAAGGTCGACTTGCGCATCACGGGGTGCCATGGCTTCTGTCAGATGGAGCCTTCCGTCCTCGTGGAGCCGCGCGGGACATTCTATCCCAAGCTCGCAACCAAGGACATGGTTCGCATCATCGGGGCTGTGGCCATCGACGAGGTGATTGAGGACCTGCTCTTTGTCGATCCGAAGACCGGTGCGCGTATCGAGAGGCAGGACGACATCCCGTTCTTCCGCGATCAAACCCGCACACTGCTCTCGAGGCAGGAGAAGGTCGACCCGATCCGGATCTACAACTACATCGAGAGCGGCGGCTATTCCGCGCTGGCCAGGGTGCTCGAGAAGCGCGATCCGAAGTGGATCATCGAGGAAGTGAAGAGCTCCGGCCTTCGCGGCCGGGGTGGTGCGGGTTTCCCGACCGGGCTCAAGTGGGAGTTCCTGGCGAAGGCGCCTGGCAAGGACGGCAAGTTCCTCGTGTGCAACGCGGACGAGGGCGACCCCGGGGCGTACATGAACCGTACCGTGCTGGAGGGCAATCCGCACAGCATCATGGAGGGCATGCTCATCGGCGCGTACGCGACCGGTGCGACCGCGGGCGTTCTCTACGTGCGCGCGGAATACCCCCTCGCGATCAAACACCTCATCATCGCACTCAGACAGGCCCGCGAGCTCGGCTTGCTCGGCGACAACATCCTCGGCACGGGGTTCTCGTTCGATCTGAGCCTGGTCAAGGGCGCCGGCGCGTTCGTGTGCGGTGAGGAGACCGCATTGATCAAGTCCATCGAGGGCAAGATGGGCGAGCCGCGACAACGCCCGCCGTTCCCGGTCCAGAAGGGGATCGACGGGAAACCGACCGCCATAAATAACGTCGAGACGTGGGCGAATGTCCCGCTCATTATCAACAGTGGGGCGAGCGGATTCGCCAGGGTCGGAAAGAAGGGCAACTCGGGCACGAAGATATTCAGCCTCGTCGGTAAGATCAGGAACACTGGCCTCGTCGAAGTCCCCATGGGAATGAGCATCGGCAAGATAGTCGACGAGATCGGCGGCGGGGCCGTGGGCAAGGCGAAGATCAAGGCCGTCCAGACGGGCGGCCCCTCGGGCGGCTGCATCCCCGCGCGCAAGTTCGACCTCCCGATCGACTATGAAAGCCTGACTCAGGCCGGATCGATCATGGGTTCCGGCGGCATGATCGTAATGGACGAGAACACCTGCATGGTCGACGTCGCGAAGTACTTCATGAACTTCCTCAAGGATGAATCCTGCGGGAAGTGCTACACGTGCCGCAAAGGCACGCAGCGCATGTGGGAGATCCTCGACGACATCTCGAAGGGTAAGGGGACGCTCGAGCAGGTGGATTTGCTCGAGGAGCTTGCGCGCGTGGTGAAGGACACGACCATGTGCGGGCTCGGCCAGACTGCGGCGAACCCGGTCCTTTCCACGCTGCAATATTTCCGCGACGAGTACATGGAGCATATCAAGAACAAACGCTGCCCCGCAGCGGTCTGCAAGGTGCTCATCACCTACAGTATCTCCAAGGAATGCACAGGCTGCATGGCCTGCGCGAAGGCGTGCCCGGAGAAGGCCATCGCTGGAAAGAAGAAGGAACGGCACGAGATCGACACGAAGAAATGCGTCAAGTGCGGAGCGTGCAAGACCGTGTGCAAGTTCGATGCGGTGCAGGTCGCGTGAATTCCATGCAGCAAGGACAAGGGTCACGATGTCTTGGAGCGTCAAAGCCGCAGCTTTGACCTTGGGGCCTTTTCTGGAACCGCGAAGTGGCAGAAACTGAGCCGCGAGTGTCAGCGAGCGACCGAACGACGCCCCAGTAGAGCGAGCCGTTGGTCGCTCCCTGACGGTCGCGGCTCGGATGGGTTCCAGGATGGGCTCTGGGGCCCGACGGGATCGAATTGGAGTGGCCATTGATGAGACCTACGCTCGCGCTGGCAGCTGTCCTGTGTCTGGGTACGCTCGTGTCCGCAGACATCATCCGGCTGAAGGACGGCAGGACCTTCGAAGGAAAGGCGAAGGTGGACGGGAACAAGGTCGTTCTCGACACAGGCACCATCAAGGCCACGCTGGCCATGGATGAGGTCGCATCCATTGAATACGCGCCGACCAAGTACGACGAGTACGAACAGCGGCTGAGCTCGATCCCGGCCGGCGACATTGAGGGTCTGCATGCGCTGGCCAGGTGGTGCGCCGAGCAGGGCCTCGAGGCGCAGAGGAAGGAAGTGATGCGCCGAATCCTGGCGGCGAACGGCGACGACGAGATCGCCCGCGAGTCGCTCGGTTACATCTGGTACGGCGGCGAATGGCTCCCCGAATCCGAGGTCTGGCAGCGCCAGGGTTTCATTTTCTTCCAGGGGCGGTGGGTCACGCCCGACGAGAAGAAGCGCGTCGAGGACGAGGCCGCGGAGAAGAAGAACAAGGCGAAGATGGAATCCCAGGCAAGGTCGCTCATCGCCGATGCGCGGAGCAGGAACAAGACCACCGGCGAGGCGGCGCTCGAGAAGCTCCAGAACATCGCTCCACAGTACAAGATCGCGCCCTTCACCGAGGCGCTCAAGAGCAACTACGCGGCCACGAGAGAGCTTGCGGCGGCCGAGCTGGCCGAGATCGGCAACGAAAAGACCGTCCCGGCGCTCGTGAAGACGATGCTCACCGACCCGGTCCGGCAGGTGCGTAACAACGCATTCAACGCGGTGGCGAAGGTCGGGCCCAAGACGAGCGTTCCGTTGCTCGTTGACGCATTGAGTTCGACGAGCAATTTTGTGCGGACGAACGCGGCGGACGCGCTCGGCGAGTTCGGCGATGGTACGGTCGTCGTGTACCTGGTCCGCAACCTGCGCATCGTCTGGGGCGGCGGGCCGAGATGCCATATCTTCGTCGGCGAACAGACCGCGTATGTCAAGGACTACGACATGCAGGTCGCGGCCAGCGCGGTCGCGGCGGACCCCGTGCCCGGCGTGGTGGATACCGCCACCGTGCTCGATACGCGCGTGATCCGCATCGAGGAGTACATGACCGTCATCGAACGCCGCGTCATCTCACGATCCCTCGCGAAGATCACCGGCGAGGATTTCGGCGAAGACTGGCGGAAATGGAACGAGTGGCTGGCCGCGAAGTCGGCCCCCGCCGGGAAGGAATGACGGTCTCCGGCCCCTCAGAGCGGCCAGCTCAATCTCATGCTCTGGAGCGTCAAAGCCGCAGCTTTGACCTTCCCTTCTGCAACCTCAGGCGGCAGCCCCAATCCCGGCCTGGGCCGCCCAAAAAAACAACCCCCTGAATCTCAAGGCCGCAGCCGCGATCCCGACCGCAGTCGGGGCCCCTCTGCCAAGGGGGACTTGCCGCTACGAACCACCACTCCTTTTCTGGACAATCGGCCCAGAATCTGGTATAATACGAGGCTTTGTCGTGGGCATCAGAGCCGCTCCAGGGGTAAGGGTGGTTTCATTCCCGACGCGCTCCGCGAACGGCGCGCTCTGTTGTCGCCAACGGTGTTTTACGACACCCGGCTGAATAAGATGGCACAGTACAGAGAACTGAAGATACTTGACGAAATCGGAAACCTCCTCCGGCTCGATGTCTCGCTCGCCGAGCTGCTCGGCCGGTTTGCGGAGATACTCCAGACAGAGATCGGGTTCAGGACGGTCGTCGTCAGCCTGGCCGACAAGGACGGCCAGTTCCTCGAGCGGAAGGCCCTGGCCGGGCTGGACATCTCCGGCTCGCGCCCGCTGGCGCGCGAGCAAGTCCCGGTGCGCCACATTCTGCGTTTGCTGAAGGCCAGGCACCAGATCTCACGCTCCTACTACTTTCCTCACAAGCGAGCAGGACAAGCCGACACACCGCGTACCACCAACGGGGAGAGTGCGGAGAGGAGCTTCGAGGCCTTTCCCGCGCTCGAGATTCCCGATCCGGCACCGACACGGGCAACGCATGTCTCCGCCTCCAGGGGCGGGACAAGAAAGACCCGGCGCATCTCGACGGCCCGGCGCAAGCTCGCACACACGGGAGACCTGCTTCTGCTTCCGCTCCTTTCGTCCGGAAAGAGGCTCATCGGCGTCATCTCGTTGTACTCCTCGCTCGAAGGCCACGCGCCGGACCCGAAGTACATCACCGTCAGCGAGGTCGTCGCCAACCTCGCCGAGAAGGCGATAGAGAACACCTTGACCTACCAACAGGTGAACAATAAACTGGCCGAACTGCACGCGTTGTCCGAGGTTGCCGCGGTGGTCAATTCGGTCCTCGACATGCCCACCCTGTTGAACAGGATAGTCACGATCATCCGAGAGACGTTCGGCTACAGGAAGGCGATGATCCTGCTTGCGGACAAGAACGAAAGCGAGCTGAGCATCCGCGCACATGTGGGCTACAGCAATGCCGATTTTGCGGATGTCCGCATACCGATCGTGCCCGGCGGCGGCATCGCCGGCACCGTCGCTTACTCGGGCAATTTCGCGCTCATCCCCGATCTCGACTCCTACACGGGCCCATATTTCGACGTTGGCACCCGGGCAAAATCCGAGGTGGCCGTGCCGATCCGGCTCAAGGAGCGCGTCATCGGCGTGCTCGATGTCGAGAGCGAACGCAAGAACGCGTTCGCCGATGAGGACGTGAAGCTGCTCGACCAGTTCGCGAACCAGATCGCCATCGCAATAAGCAATGCGCAACTCTACCAGGACGCGCAGTCCGAGCTGGCGAGCACCACTTCACTCGTCAAGGTCGGCAGCGCGATCGGGTCGGTGAGGGAGGTCGACAGCCTGCTCCAGGATGCCCTGGCGATACTCGCGAACATCTTCAAGTTCACGAACGCGGCCATCATGCTGACGACCGAGGACAAGACGGAGCTGGTGCTGACCGCCCAGCACGGCGAGTTCCCGTCCGCCCTGCCCGGCCAACTGCGCGTGCGGATCGGCGAGGAGGGCGTAACGGGCCTTGCGGCTCATACGGGCAAGACCCTGAACATCGGCGACGTCCGGAAGTTCCCTTCCTACGTGCGCGGCCTGCCCGATGCCCGCTCCGAGCTCGCGATCCCGCTGATGCATGGCGACGAGCTGCTCGGCGTGCTCAACCTCGAAAGCAAGGAGGTCAACGCGTTCGCCGAGCGCGACGTGGCCCTGCTCGAGCTGTTCGCGATGCAGATCGCGTTCGCCATAGACAATGCGCGGCTCTACCAGCAGACACTTGCGCTCGCGGTGACTGACCCGCTGACCGGCCTTTCGAACCGGAGGCTGCTGCAGGAACGTCTCGGCTCGGAAGCGAGACGATCCCGCAGGCTCAAGCAT
>JAVHLO010000112.1 GCA_031082105.1 Planctomycetota bacterium | reverse complement strand
CTGCGCGTCCGTCGCCGCGTAGATCCAGAGGTCGAAACACCCGCTCTCGGCACATGTGTTCAATACCAAGCTGTTGGAGGCGGAGTTGGTAAGGTAGATTCCGTAGACGCCGTTCGACTCCACAGTATTGTTGCTCAGTACATTGCCGTCAGAAGATGCGTAGAGCCAGAGGCCATTGTTTCCGTTGGAGCTGACGGTGTTGGAGGTCAGGGTGTTCCCTGTGCTGCCGTAGACCATGATACCATCGTACTCGTTCGAGCCAACGGTGTTTGAAACAAGGCTGTTGTGCCAGCCCCCAAGGAGGAAAATGCCGTACGCGTAGTTCGCGCTCACTCGGTTGTTGCATAGAGTACTGCCGATGTTACCCAATACCGCGATACCGGTATAGAATCCTGAGACCTCACAGTTCTTCACGACAACGTTGTCTTTGCCAACCACGCTCACACCATAGGCGTAGCCATAGCCGGGACCTGTGATGTGATGGTTCGCGCCGTCGAGAGTTATCCCGTTGCCTTGGATTTCGATCGGCTCTACGAGGTCCTGCGTAAGCGTCAGTGTCTTTGTCGCTGCATCCCAGTTGCCGACAGGCTGGCTCGGTCCCTGCCAGTCCACGTATATTGTCCCACCGGTGGGCTGAAAGAAGACATGATGCCGTTCTGCAACTCCTTGGACGAAGGCGTACGTCCCGTCGGCCCCGACCTCAACGGCCACATGGTTCTTGTAGCTGTCCTCAAACTTCTGGAGCGTAGACGATGGGGCGAGCCCGGTCATCGTAATCGAGGTCGATTGCGCACCGGACACTGATTCGATGAAGAAGCTGATTATCTGTTCCGAGGCTTCCAGGAAGATATGCACCTCTTCGGTACTGTGCAGTCCCACGGTGCGGCCGCCAGGCGTCTTTACTTCGAAGTCTTTCCCTAGGGCGTCGGTGAAGTGGTCGCAGGCCGGTGCCAAGTTCGCATCTGGAAGCTCATTCTGCTGCGGCGGCTGATGGAGTGGCGGATCGGGCGCCAACGGCGGCGGGTCGAACTTACCCGCCCCCGCCGTGCGCTCGTACTTCACCTCCCAGCCGCCGAGCGGGTTGCCGTCCTGGTCCGTGAGCCTCGTGACCATCGATTCCCCGAACTTGCTGTTCGGCGGGACGAGCTGGTTGTCGCCGCTCACCTTCGCAAAGTTCGTTGGAACGGGAATCCCCGGCTCGAACTCCGAGAAGGACGTGACCTGCGCCGTTACGGTGTTCGCGCCTGCGTTCGTTGAGACGTACGGCAGCATCTGCCAGTCGGCGAGACCGGGGCTGTAGTGGTACAGCCGCACAACGGCTTCGTTCAGGCCCCTTTCGAGGACCGGGGCTTCGTCGTAGGGCAGCGTGAGCAGCACGGGAGTGAGAAGCCCGGCGCTGCACTCGATTGAGACGGTCGTGCCGGACGGACTGAAGAGTCCAGCATCGGGCGCAGGCGGTGTGGCCGGGAGCGTCATGACCACCAGGGCGTCCTGAGCCAGCGCTTCCGGCGGGACGTACATGTACGCGCCGAAGATCGGGCTGTCAGGGTCGGCAACTGACACCGTTCCACCGTTTGTTGCGGTGACCGTGTTCGCCGCCGACACGACCCGGAAGGACCATTGAGCACTCGACCCATTTCCAAGGATGTCTGCAACCGCCACCTGCACTGTGTACTCTCGGTCCGCAAGCTGCTCCGCGGGTGTGAAGACAAGCCCGTCCGCCCCGATGGTCGCGTTCTCCGTGACATCCGTGCCATCGAATATGATGGTGATCGAATCAGGATCGACCTGCGTGGTCGCATCGTGGAAGGAGCACTTGACCTCAGGCTTGTGCAGGGCGACGAGTGAGCCAGCCTCGGGCGACAAGGCGAATACCGCCGGAGGCGTGATATCCGTGGTGAACCCCCATTCGGACGAGGACTCGTTGCCCGCGAGGTCGCGGACGACGAGCCGTACGAGGTGGGTACCATCGACTAGCGGGACCGCTGGCACATAGCTGATCGCAGCCTGGGTGACCACAGCGCCCGATGTCACGTCGGCCGAGTCTACGAAGAGGCGGACGCCTGCTGGGTCAATCCCGGACCCGGCATCGCCGTACGTTGCTGAAACGGTCGGCGAGGCCTGGGCGAGGAGGCTTCCGTCCGGGGGCATCTCAGATGAGATTGTGGGTGCCGTGCCGTCGACGGTGACCGTGTGTGATTTCGGCGACGTCGCTCCAATAATATGATCTGGCGGCATGCCCTGACCCGGTCCGGACTTCTTGAAGCGGACGGTCTGCATCGTCGCGACGATACTGTAGTTCCCATCCGAGGCGGGGACGGGCCCCTGATTCCCGCTGGAGATCATCCCATCCCACTCAATCGTGTACTCGAAGGGCACCCAGACGGGATTGTTCGGCGTGTCGTTCTGGGTGGAGATCGGATGCTGGAGTTGGAAGCTGCCCTGGAGAGTCCGCACGGTCGCTCCTGAGGGTCCCTTGATCTCGACGGTTACCCGGTTGAAGAAGACGTGCTGCTGCGAATTGCCGCCGAGGCCGTCGGTCGGCCGGTTCGCGCCGCGGATGGTGATTGTCAGCACAGGTGGTACGCCGGGATCGGACTGCACAGGCGGGACGCCTGTGCTACATTGAGCGGGCGAGAACGAGTCTGGCAAGACTTCGACGGAGGTGAGTTTTGTTTTCGTGTCGAGTTGGCATGACGAGCCGGATTGCGCTTGTGCGCAAGCGCGGCGTTCACCGAAGGAGGAGAGGAGTGTTGTCAGGCAGACCAACGTAACTACCCACCATATCGCCTTATGACGCGCGGAACCCCTCAGGCGCATAGACAAGCCTCCTCAACCGGGACTTGGAATCGCAGGTCGCCTCGTTCCAGCCGACGGAACGCATGATACTATAAGTATAGCGTTCTCGGGCCGGTTTTTCAACTGCGTTTCGGGAAGCGCGGTCACCTTCATTTTCGCTTGCCCGCGCGGGCCGAGAGAAGACACCCCAGCCGGGAGGCGCAGGAGACGGCAAGACGGGTTCGACATGATGGCGGCAAGTTGTTCCCAAGGGGCTTTGGTCGGGGCTGGTTGTTTCGCTCAGCCGCCTACCGCTTCCTCAGCGAAGCCTCGATGAAGTACTCTTCGAGCGACATCTTCTTGGGAGAGAGCCGGGAGACCTGGATGCCGTTGGAAACGAGGAGTGAATTTATCTCCGCTACCCGCGCGGGCGAGGTGTGAACCCGGATCGTGCCGTCGGGCGTCTGGTCCGGCGCCCCGCAGAATGCCGGGTCGCTCCCCGCCTTCTCCTTCAGCAGCGCAAGCGCTTTGTGCGCGGGCGTCGCGACGATCTCAAGCTGCCCCGCCGGGTCGTGCAGGATGTCCGATACGTTGCCCTCCGCGACAAGCGAACCTTCGCGGATGACGGCAACGCGGTTGCACAACTGCTCCACCTCGTGCAACTGGTGGCTCGAGATGAAGAACGTCACGCCGTCCTTGTCGTGCATCGCGCGCACGATCGCGCGCACGTCGATTATCCCCTGCGGATCGAGGTTGCTCGTCGGCTCGTCCAGGATGACGAACTCCGGATGCGCCAGGAGCGCCTGGCCGATGCCGAGCCGCTGGCGCATCCCCTGCGAGTACGTGCGCACCTTGTCGTGACCGCGGCCAGCCAAGCCGACGAGGCCCAGCATCTCGTCGATCCGCTTCCCGCTCACTCCGCCGGACATCAGGCCCAGCACCTGCAGGTTTTTCCGTCCGGACAGGTAGGGGTAGAAGGCGGGCACCTCGACGAGCGCGCCGATCTTGCGCATCGCGGCGAGGTAGTTGCCGTGTAGTTCCCGGCCGAGGAGCCATATCTTTCCCGCGGTGGGTCGCAGGAGGCGGAGGATCAGCCGGATTGTCGTGGTCTTGCCCGCGCCGTTGAGGCCGAGGAAACCGAATATGTCGCCCCGGCGTACCTCGAGACTGAGCGAGTCCACCGCCGTCAGGCGGCCAAACCGCTTCGTGAGCCCCTCCGTGCGCAGGACAATTTGGTCGTCCGTGCCGGTCATGTTGGCTGAAACAACCCCCTGAATCTCGAGGCCGCAGCCGCGATCCCGACCGCAGTCGGGGCCCCTTTGCTAAGGGGGACTCGCGGTCCCGTGTCGCGGCGCCATTGCCGCCGCGCGCCCGCCGTCTACTCCTCTTCCTCCTCATCGTTGTCGTTTTCCGTCTTCGTGTCGTCTTCCTTCTTCGTGTCATCCTTCTTGTCTTTCTTCTTCGGCGGAGGCATACGCTTGACTTCCTTCATCTCTTCCTTCGTGGTCTTTTCCCAGACCAGGGATGTGATCTTGTCGAGCAGCCCCTCGGGCGCGCTCTCCACCACGAGGACATCAGTCCCGCGGATCTCGATGGAGACCATGTCTTCGAGGGTCATCCAGACCTTGAGTTTCTCATCGGATTTCGCGGATTTGGCGTCCTTGTACTTCTTGGGGATCAGCTCGCCGTACACTTCGAAGAACTGCCCCGCATCCTTCTCCGTATCCCAGGTGGTGAGCCAAACGAGCAGGACCCTGCCGGCCTTGGGGTTGTCAAAAATGCGGTAGTTGTCGCCGTCCCAGCCTTTCGCGACGTTGCGTATCCTCGCGCTCGTCTCGAAGAACTCGTGCATCACGATGTCGAGCGCGAACTGCCCGACCACGTTGTCGTCGAGCTCTTTCCAATCCGTGCCGACCAGCTCATCGAGCTTGGGGGTCGTCAGGATCGTGGGATTGTCGCGCTCTTCGCCGTAGTACTTCTTCGGATGAAGAATCTGCTCCGTCGACGCGGGCAGGTCCGCATAGGCCTTGTTGACCGCCTCCCAGCCGCCGTGTTTCTTCAGGCCGATGAACCAGATGAGTCCCTTGATGTACGGGAAGAGGAGCGACTCGCGAATGAACGCCGGCGCCTTGCTCATCAGATCGCCGGTCTTGTTGCCCATCTCGTCCCGCATCCCTTTCTCCATCTCCTTGCCGATGTCCGGTATGGAATCGAGGCTGGTGCCCATCTTCCCATACATCCATTCGTACATGACGTACGTGGCCTCCCCCTCGAACAGCGCCTGGACCGCCGAGACGGTGTCGTCGTTGTGGTCCTCGATGTCGGGATCGGACCTGGGCATCGTGAGCAGGTCATAGTGCTGGTCCTGGAGGGAGTGCGTGAGCTCATGGACGAGGACGATCTTGCGGTTCGACACGCCGAGCATCTTGAGCATGGCCGCCTCTGTTCCGCTCTCATCTTCCTTGTCGCTGCCCTTCATGATGTAGAGCTCTTTACTCTCCGGGTCGTAGAAGCCGCCGATCTGCTCTGTGAGGAGGTCAACGAGGAACTTGCCGAGGTCGAAATCCTTCGGGATCAGCCCGAACTTGCGGAGCGTCTTCTGCACTTCATCCATCCGCTCCGGAGGGGTCTCCTCGAAGAAGTCCTGCTCCATCTTCTTCTTCAACGTCTCGCGGTCCTGGAGGCCGATCTTGACGTCGGTCTTGAACTCCAGCTTGCGCGTCTTTTGCGCGCCCTTCTTGCATTCGTCTATCTCCGCCTGCGGAAGCTCCTCTTCGGGCTGAGTCGACTCGTCCGCAGTGGTATCGTCTTTCTTTCCTTCATCCTTGGCGGGAGATTCGTCGTTCTCGCCAGCCAGCGAATACCGGTACATCGTGCCGCCCAGGAGAAGGGCAAGGCCGGCGAGCACCGCGACCAGGACCAATCTGCACCGCAAGAACATGACCGGACTCCTAACTTGTCCGCGATTCGCGGACGTGACCGGGACCGCGCGGCAGCCGCCTATCCTTGACACGGGGAGTGGCGGGACTGGGCGCGGTTTGTCCGAAAGCATCAAGATACTACCATTGCCCCCATTTGCTGTCAAGATTTGCATAGCACCGCGGCTTTTGGTAGAGTAGTACGTTCCGTCCTGTGTTCCTGTTGGGATGTTCACGATGATTGCGACGGACGCCAGGCCTGCGGAGAGAAGGCCACTGACGGTCTCCGAGTTGACGAGGCTGATCAAGCGGTCGCTCGAGGAACGGTTCCATTCCGTACTCGTGCGCGGCGAGGTTTCGAGCATCTACAGATCGCAGGTGGGCCATCTCTATTTCACGCTCAAAGACGCGACATCGCAGGTGCGGGTGGTGATGTGGGCCTCGCAGGCGCGCGCGCTCCGGTTCTCGCTCGAGGACGGCAAGGAGGTGATCGTCGCGGCCGGTGTGAGCGTCTACGAGCCGAAGGGAGAATACCAGCTCATCGCGACGTGGCTCGAACCGTGCGGTGTGGGCGCCCTGCAGCTCGCCTTCGAGCAGTTGAAGGACCGGCTCGAGAAGGAGGGGCTGTTCGACGAATCCCGCAAGAAACGGTTGCCCTTCATCCCCCGGGTCATTGCGCTGGTGACTTCTCCGACGGGCGCCGCGGTCCGTGACATGCTCAACATCATCGACCGTCAATTTCCCTCGGTCCGCATCATTGTGTACGCAGTGAAGGTCCAGGGCGCAGGCGCGGCCGAGGAGATATCCGCCGCGATCGACCACTTGAACACCGCCCCGGCCGTGAGCTTCGGTGTCGAAGCGATCGACGTCATGATCGTAGGACGCGGAGGCGGCAGCCTCGAAGACCTGTGGTGTTTCAACGAAGAGACCGTCGCGCGGGCGATCACGCGCTCGAAGATACCAGTCATCTCCGCGGTCGGCCATGAGACCGACGTGACCATCTCGGATCTTGTGGCGGACTGTCGCGCGCTGACGCCGTCCGATGCGGCCCGCATCGTCGTGCCGGTGCGCGCAAACCTGGCCGCGGACCTTGCGCAACTGGAGGCGCGACTCGGCAGGGGATTGCTCGGACTGCTGGCGCTGACGCGGTCCAGGCTCGACGCGATCCGCGAAAGTCACGCCATGCGCAGTACGGCCGACCTGCTGCAGCAGTGTTCGCAGGAGACCGACGACGCGTCGGCGCGGTTGAGCGACTTGATTCGGAAGAGCATCACGGAGGGCAGATCCAGACTTGAGACCCTTGGGGGAAAGCTCGATGCCTTGAGCCCTTTGGGCGTCCTTGCCCGGGGGTACAGCATCACCCGCAGAGTCTCGGACGGCCGAATCGTGGACGACGGGGCGGCCCTGAAACCGGGAGACAGAATCACCAGCAGATTCCACGTGGGGCGCGCAACCTCAGTCGTCGAAGACAGCGACGCGGAATGACCGCTCGACCGGATCACAGTCTACTGTGAAAAAGTCTTGACTCTTTCGCAATATTGTCAAAGAAGGCTCTCGGACGACGCGCCCGCAAAGGGTCTCAGGACCTTCCAGGGCGCGCTGGGAGTGCCGGCAGTCCAGTTGGCGAACAAGGAAGGCGTGTTCAAGCGCATCAGCAACGGCGCGCAGCGGATACTGGTCGTCACCGGCCATCGCTGGCTTTCCTCCTTGCCCTAGCCCGCGGTCTTTCGGCAGCGGTACCGTGCCGCAGGAGTTACTACTATGACACCAGATGTTTGCGTGAGGCCGGGCGAGAAACGGTTGGCTATTAGGCTCTTCGTCCTTATCGCGCTGTCGCTTGGTGTGGGCTTTCTGCTGCGCAGGGTCGGATTCACCTTTCATCAGACGGTCTCGACGACGGTGCTTCTCTCGGCCATCCTTGGCACCCTCCTCTTCTGGGAGATCAGGCTGGCCGTCGTCTTCGTGAGCGCTTCGGTTCTCTTTCTGACGAGAGTGCTGACCATCAAGGAACTGGTCGCCTACTCTTCACTTGACGTCATCCTCTTCCTCGTCGGGATGATGATCCTCGTTGCGGCGCTGGAGGACATGGGGCTCTTCGCGTGGCTGACGCACGTAGCCCTGCACCAGAAGAAGGTCGGCGGGCGCATGATGATGTTTCAAATGTGCATCCTATCCGGGGTGTTGTCTTGTGTCGTGGACGAAGTCACCTCGATGATGATCATGCTGGCGATCATCTTCCAGTTGTGTTCCCGGCTCAACGTGGGGGCGGTTCCCTTTGTGATCTCGAGCGTCCTGTGCACGAACGTTGGGAGCACCGGAACCATGCTCGGAAACCCGATCGGGATATTGATCGGGCTGAGGGCCGGACTGACTTTCGAGGACTTCATCTTCCACGCGTTTCCGTTGATGCTGTTCCTCTTGGTTGTTGCGTGGCTGATGCTGTCGTTCTGGTTCAGGAAGGAAGTGCGGGAACTGGACGCGAGAATCAAGCTCCATCTTACCCAGGTGATCCCGAAGGCGCCGCGTCTGTCGCCTGCCGCGGTGGTGTTTCTGGTGGTGCCGCTCGCGCTGATCGGGCTCCACAACCAGCTTGAGCTCGCCATGTGCCTTGAGAAGAACACCTTTCTGGTTCTCGTCCCGCTTGTGTTCGCCGGCATCATCATGTTCTGGAAGAAGGAGCGGGTCCAGACGTACATCGAGACCAAGGTGGACTGGTCGACACTTCTGTTCTTTATCTTCCTCTTCATTCTTGCGGAGACGCTGGGACATACCGGTGTGGCGGGCAAGATGGGCAGCAACATCGTCAGGCTTGCCGGGGACAGTCCGTGGCAATTGATCGCGCTGGTCCTCTTGTCGTCAGGCATTCTTTCGGCGTTTCTCGACAACATTATCGTGGTTGCTTCCTTCATACCGGTCATTTCCAGTCTGGGCTCGGCAGGAATAGACATTTCCCCGCTCTGGTGGGCGCTCCTCTTCGGCGGATGTCTCGGCGGGAACATCACGATGATCGGCTCGACCGCGAACATCTGCGCCCTTGGCGCCCTGGAGAAGAACAACCGGGGCCGCGTGACCTTCTGGGAGTGGCTCAAGGTCGGGCTGCCGCTCGGTCTTGTCACGATGCTGCTGGCGGTCGCGGCGCTTGCCCTTAAAAACATCTGAAGATCAGATTGTGGAGTCTACCTATGGCTGAGAAACCGAAATTCGAGGAGTGCCTGAAACAGGTGGAACAGGTGATCCAGAAACTCGAGACCGGGAAACTGGGACTGGAGGAGTCACTCGCCCAGTACGAGTCGGGGATCGCCGCGCTCCGGAAGTGCTACGAGATCCTCGGCGGGGTGGAGAAGCGGGTCGATCTGCTCATGAAGGACGAGAAGGGGAACATCAGCGCGACGCCGTTCGACACGACCGCGACGACGGAGAAGGAAGAGCAGGAGCGGTCGAAGCGGCGCAGGCCCGCGCGGGGCGCAGCATCGCCTTCCGATTCCGAGCCGGCGGAGTAGCGGTCAGCGAAGTAAACCTTTCCGCCTCAGCGGATCCGCCCGAGGCGGACAACCCCGAG
>JAVHLO010000111.1:5612-9276 GCA_031082105.1 Planctomycetota bacterium | reverse complement strand
GTTTACAACTACGATAGTATCTTTGTGCGTCTCTATGTTGCGTACAAGCGCCGGATGTTGTCGCACATTGACGCGGAAGTCCCGCTTGCCGAGGCCTTCAAGCGCAGCACCGACGGGCCGGACTGCCCCATCTCTCGCTACTATGCCAGTGATGACTTTGTCACGCTTTGCTCCGCGCGCGGGTTCAAGGCGAAATTCCTGGGCTCGGCCGTTTCCCTGCTCGAGATGTCGCTGTTGCCGCTCCGCTTTGACGCCATGCAGGACATCAGGCTGGAGAGGGAACACCGGTCCTTTCTCGCGGAATTGACCTTCGACCAGTTTGCGCGTCCGCTGTACAGAGGCCAGGTAGCGGGGATCGACGCAGTCTATGAGCTGAGAAAGTAGTCCCTCGCGCAGGAAAGGTAAACCTTGTTGCCAAAGATCCTCATCGTATACTGCTACACGCACGAGTACCCGATGCGGGCCGCCATCGGTGATCACCTCTACTCGTTGCGAAGATACTCCGGCGCTCAATGCAGCTACGTCAACACCGGCATGCGCAGGCTGCCGGAATACTTGCTCCAGATCCCGTTCGACCTGATCGTCTTCCATACGACCTTTCTGTCACAGCGATGGAGCGGTTCGGAGCATTTCCGCCGTCTTGTTGCTGAAGTCCACCCGCTCGCGGACATGGCCGCCGTGAAGATCGCGCTCCCTCAGGATGAGTTCATCTACTGCGACGACCTCTGCCGGTTTGTCAGTGAGCTCAAGATCGCCCACGTCTATTCCGTCGCGCCGGCGCAGGAGTGGTCGAAGATATACGCCGGCGTGGACTTCGCGAAGGTGCGCTTCCACGAGGCGCTGACGGGCTACCTTGATGAGGACACGGTCAACCGAGCGGGCAAAACGGCATCGACGACCGGCGCACGGCCCATCGACATCGGGTACAGGGCCTACCGGGCCCCCCAGTGGCTGGGTCGGCACGGCTTCTTGAAGACACAGATCGCAGACGTTTTTTTGCGCGAAGCGCCGAAATACGGATTGAACGTGGACATATCCACGCGGCCCGAAGACACGTTTCTCGGCAATGACTGGTTCAGGTTCCTGTCGCGGTGCAAGTACCTGCTCGGAGTCGAGGGAGGCGCGTCGGTCATGGACAGGGACGGCTCGATCAAGAGAGGAACGGAGGATTTTCTGGCTGCGAACCCGCGAGCGAGTTTCGACAAGATCGAGAGCGCGTGCTTTCCAGGCGCCGAAGGATCACTGCGGCTGATGGCGATTTCACCAAGGCACCTCGAGGCCTGCGCGACCCGGACCTGTCAAGTCTTGATCGAGGGGAAGTACAACGATATCCTCCGACCCGGTGTCCACTACATCGAGCTGAAGCGCGATTTCAGCAACCTCCGTGAGGTACTGAGCGTCATCAAGGAAGACGGTCTGCGGAGGGAACTTGTGGAGAACGCGTACCGCGATGTCGTAGAAACGAGACGGTACACATACAGGACATTTGTTCATTCGATCATGAAAACCACGTTGCCCCATTCGGCGGCTCGTGATACGGGTTCAACGCATGACGCCCGAACATCGCCGGCGCAACGGCGCGCGGACATTGCGGAAGCGCTGGATCGGGCCAGGTTGGCGTTCAGGTGGCGGCTGTTGAACCCAATGCTGGGACGGCTTTTCGCGCATACCAGAAGCAGACTCAAGCGCGGCCTGTCGGATGACACGCTCGCCGTTCTCCGACGTCTCAAGCGCGCGCTGGAGCGTGTTTTCTGAACCGCGCACAACATGTCGGTGCAGCATGTGGGTATTCTTCTGGCGTATGATATGCTGGTTCGCGTCCTCGAGTCTCGTTCGCGGAGTCGGAGGGCTCGTCGGCCGAGTAGCCCGGCGTCTCAGCAGCGCCCCTCTTGCCGATTTGGCGCTGCGATTCTACGCATCATTCTTCACGGGCCACTTCCACAGGAGGTCCGACCTGGTCGATCTTCATAAATCGCGTCTATACTGGACGGCGAGACGTGTCGGCTCGGGCAACAGGCGCGTCCCGTCCAGGATACCAGGCAGTCCTGCACGCCGGCCATTCAGAGTCGGTGCATACGGCCAATTCGTGGGACTCTTGAACTTTCCGAAGGAGCTGTTCGAAGGCTGCCCGATGGACATCGAACTGCACGTCTTCGACATACAGACGTACCTCGGCTGTCGGGCCGATTGGCTGCGTCCGGCGACCAAGGCTTATGAACCGGTTCTGTGCGAATGGGTCCGGTCCGCACCGCGTGGCGACCTTGACCGGACCACAGACCATAGGTTGACCGGGCCAGGCATGAGCCGGAGTTCGCAATACAAGGCGGAAGTCCGGAGGACCGCGGCGATGGTCAACCAGGCGAATCTTGACATCCTGTTGATCGCCAGCTATGAGGACCACGTGTACGATGTGATAGACCTTGTGGAGACCCCGTGCATTGTCCATTTGTGTACCGGATCGGATGTGCTCTATCACGAAAAGGTGAGCTTCCAGGTCTACTGCCAGCCGCAGGCCGATTTTTACGTGCGGGGAAGGCATCTCTTCTCCGCCGTCACCAGGTCGCAGTTCGGCGACGGCCTCGCGTATGAAGGGCCGGCCTTCTATGACCGCCGGGGGATGGACATGACCGCCCCGCGCCCCGCATGGAAGGAGCGCAAGCCGCTCATATTCTGGCACGGCTCGTTGTACAAGATAGCCTCCCCTCGGTTTCTGCGCTGCATTTGCAGAACACTCAAGGCCGACAGGGATGTCCAGTTCGTCTTCATGGGCAAGGATGACGGTCGGGCGCTGTCGATGGTCAGCGAATTTGCGCGAAGAACGGGAGTAGGTTCTCAGGTTCACTACGAAGGCTCAGTTGCCGTCGGGCGGTTGGACGCGGAGGGGCGTCCGATCGGAAATGACACGGCGAAAGTCCTGTCGTTCCTGACCAAGGCGAGGTTATGGCCCGACTCATGGCCGATGGGCGGCGGCGCCGCCCGGTTCGAGGCGTACGCAAGCGGGACGCCCTCTGTACACATGGGAGTCAGGTTTGACCCCGACTCCTGGGGACGGCGCCAGGAGAGCAACGTCGAACTCCCGGCCATGATGATATCGCGCGGCACGGCTTTTTCCGCGGATGATTATCAGGCGCTGTGTGTCAGGTGCCTGCATGACGAGCCGTTTGCGGATGCACTGGCAGCCGAACAGATGGCGGCGGCGCGAGAGCTTTCCGACCCCGTCGCGTACTGGCGGCGGCTTCTCGGTTTCTACAAGGACTGGCTTGCCCGCACTACTCGCGAACACTCTCCGGACACACGACAGAGTGTCTAGATTGGTAGGCGCAAGCTTCAGCTTGCGCCTTTGGAGAATCACGTAGGCTCGAAGCCTGCAGCTAGTGTTCGTGAATAGTGCAGACTGTGAAAACAATGCAGACAATCGTCTCCCTCACGCCCCTGAGTGTGGAATCCGACAGCCGGACCTTCAAGCAGGCCGCTTCGGCCGCGCGGTTCGGCTACAGGTCGATCGTCGTCGAGGGAGAACCGAGCCGTCTGCCGTGCACAGACCTCCCATTTGAGCTGCGCACCACCGGCGACCGCAGCAGGACGAAGGAGCGGGCCACCATGCCGACTTCGGCGCGTCGGCTCAAAGAGGATGCAGCCGTCCGGGATGGGTCAAGTCCCCCTT
>JAVHLO010000111.1:0-5602 GCA_031082105.1 Planctomycetota bacterium | reverse complement strand
AAGTGGGATTCAGGGGGTTGTCTTCCAGAGACTGTCTGAACTTGTGAAATCCATGGCCGCAAGAAAGGCAATCCCGCTGCAATCGGAACTCCAATTCCTCCGGTTTCTCTGTCGGTTCGGCAGCCTGTCCCTTTCGACATTCGCGAGGTTGCCCAGGGCGGATCTCTACTATCTGCACTCGCCGGCGCAGTTCTTACCGGTCTACTTGATGTCCAAGCTGAGCACCGCGCCGTCGGGTACGCTGAAAGACCGCCCTGCATGTCATGCCGAACTCGGTTTGGCATCTCCTCTACCTCTGGACAAGGGGATTCTGAACCAGGCGCCCGCCGACAAGGAGATTCTGTCCGCCTCGGGCGGATCCGCCGGGAGCGGAAACCGAGTTCAGAATGACAGGAATGGGGGCTCTCCGCGGACTCCTCGGTTCATCTATGACGCGCACGATTTCTATTCCGGACTCGAACCGCGCAAGGGCCGCCAGGCCATCATGAGAGACTGGGTGGACCCATTCTATCGCCGGGTCGAGGCGCTTTGCGTCCGACACGCAAGCGCCGTGGTTACCGTGTGCCCGGGAATTGCGGAACTACTGCACCGGAGATACGGTTGCCGGCCCGTGGTCATACGCAACTGTCATGACGAGCGCCTCGACCGGTACGCAGGCGTCGGACTGCGAGATACTCTCCGCCTGCCGCCGGAGGCATTCCTCATCGTCGCCGTGGGAAACGCAAAGGAAGGCCAGGCGACAGACACTGCCATCGAAGCCTTGTCAACGCTGCCGGACCATGTCCATCTCGCGTTCGTCGGGACCGGCTACGATTCGTCCAAGACCACGGTCCGCCACAAAGACCTGGCGGGAAGGATACACTTCGTCGCCCCCGTGAAGCCGTTCCAGGTCGTGCCGTTCATCCGGAGCGCGGACGCGGCGATTCTCCTCTACTACCCCAGGTCGCTGAACTACCAGTTCTCCTTGCCGAACAGGTTCTTCCAGTCCGTCGCGGCCGGCTTGCCGCTCCTGTACCCCGGCCTTGCGGAGATCAAGAGAATCGCCGATGAGCATCGAATCGGCATCGAGATCGAACCTCGGACCCCGGAGTCCATCGCCGCAGGGCTGCGCAGGCTGCTGCACGACCCCCATCTGCGATGCGCGCTGAAGGAGAACTCGCAAAAGGCAGGACAAGCGCTGCGATGGGAGAAGGAAGAGACCGTGTTGCGGGATGTGATTGAGCGAGTCCTGGGAGACAGGCCAGGATAGATATTGGATTTCGGATTGCGGATTGAAGCATCATTGATTGCTGTTGTCCTGCGGAGAATGGGGGACTGGATTCCCGCTTTCGCGGGAATGACAAGTAACTGTCTGTTGGACGCTCGAGGTCTTCTATCGAGTCATTCAAATGTGCGGCATCGCAGGAATAATCGCCGGCTCAGGAATCGAACACAGACAGCTTGAAGCCATGTCCGGTGTCTTGCACCATCGCGGACCTGACGGCTACGGGTACATGTTATGCACGCGGGATCTCAAGGCCCGCGTGTGGCATAACAGTCCGATCCCTGCCGACGTTCCCGGCGGCAACGTCGTCGGCTTTGCGCACCGACGGCTCGCCGTGATCGACACTTCGGACGCAAGTCTTCAACCCTTGATCGACGAATCCGGCAGGTATTGCCTCGTCTACAACGGAGAGATATACAACTACCTCGAGCTGCGGGCCGAGCTCAGGAAGCTCGGGCACAGGTTCAGAACGACGGGCGATGCCGAGGTCCTCCTGCACGCATACATGGAATGGGGAGCCGCGTGCCTCCCGAAGCTGAACGGCATGTGGGCCTTCGTACTCCTTGACTTGCACAGGAGAAAAGTGATATTCTCTCGTGACCGTTTCGGCATAAAACCGCTCCACTATGCGGTGCGCGGCGGCGCGCTGTACTTCGCTTCGGAGATCAAGGGGTTGCTCGCAATATCGGAACTCACCAGAGAGCCCAATGAACCGGTGATCGCGGACTACCTGGCTGCCGGGATCGTCGACGCCACCGAGACCTTCTTCAATGGCATTCGACAGTTCCCCGCGGCTTGCTGGGCCGAAGCTCCGTTGCTGGAATACCATTCCGACCTGCGTCCACACCCCTACTGGTCGGTGCGCCCGGAATCGTTTCGAGGCGGGTGGAGAGACGCGGTCGACCGCTTCCGCAGTCTGTTCTTTGACGCGTTGAAGATCCATGCGCGAAGCGACGTGCCTATCGGCACCTGTCTGAGCGGCGGACTCGACTCGTCCGCCATCGTCTGCGCATCCGACTCCCTCCGAAGGACGGGCGAGATGCCACGCTACCGGCACACGGCCGTCAGCTACGATTCGATGGAGGAACCGTATTCGGAAAAGAAGTACATGGAGGCGGTCGTTTCGGCCACGGGCGTGAAGATGAACTACGTTGCGGTCAGCCCCGATGAGTTGGCGCGCTGTCTGCCCGAGATCCTCGACGCACAGGATGAGCCGTTCGGTTCCGCCAGCGCCGCCGTCCAGTGGTTCGTCTTCCGCCGCGCGAGTGAGGAGGGACTCACGGTCATGCTGGACGGCCAGGGGGCGGATGAGATCCTGGCCGGATATCATGATTTTTATCGCGACCACGCAATCGGCCTGCTGAGCGAAAAACGTATTCTGCGTTTCCTGTCGCTGCGCGCCCGATACCGGAATGCGCACGGAGATTTCCCGCTTTCATGGCGAAGATCCATGCTTGCGCTCCTTCCGAACGTCCTGGCGGATCTGCTTATCCGCATGGCGCGGAGTTTGCGGGCACAGGCCGTGCCCGACCCGTCAGGCGAGACAGCGATCATCGGCCGGGTTGCTCCCGGGCTTGGGACCGGGCTGAGCGCCGGTGTCTGCCGCAGGCCGCCGGCCTCGCTGAACGATGCGTTGCAGACCAGGCTCCAGGCGAACCTGCCGGAGCTGCTGCGGTACGAAGATCGAAACTCCATGCACCATTCGATCGAGGCGCGAGTCCCCTTCCTGGACTGCCGGCTGGTCGACTTCGCGTTCAGCCTGCGCGCCGAGTGGAAGATCCGCGGCCTCCAGACCAAGTACATCATGCGCGAGGCGCTGAAGGACTTGCTGCCCGAGACCGTCCGGGAGCGTCGTGACAAGATCGGCTTCAGGCCCGCAGCGAGCCTGACCTTTGCGCTTGCGGAACGACAGAGGGAATCGCTGGGGGGGAACCTGACCGAGTACGAAAAGAAGTGGTTTGACTCCAATGCGGTCGACGGACTGTTCCAGCGCTCGGACAGGTCGGTCGCGGCGGAGTTCCGGCTCTGGCGGCTCATGAACTTGAAACTGTGGGTCCGCCGTTTCTGGGGGTAGCCGTGCTCTACCACCGAAATGCAAATTTAATGACACCGTATCAAGGTTGCCGGTCCATGACGATTTAGACCTAGCAAGGGAGGCCGGGCTCGTTCCCGTTCTCGTTCCCGTTCCCGCTCCCGAAAGGGCTTGACCATGCCTGAATTCGATCACGAGAAGCTTGATGTCTACTTGGCCGCGATTGAGTTCGTCGCCATAGCCGATGAAATCGTAGAGAATCTTCCCCGCGGTCGAGCCTACCTGGCAGACCAACTCCACCGTGCTGCGACCTCGGTTCCACGCAACATTGCCGAGGGCGCTGGAGAATTCAGCAGGAAGGACAAGGCACGGTTCTATCGAATGGCGCTTCGCTCCGCAACCGAATGTGCCGCCATCCTTGACGTGTGCCACTGCCTGAACCTGCTAGCGGCAGAACGACGAGCCCCAGGACGAGAGCTGCTCCTTCGAATCGTGTCGATGCTCACACGAATGGTGCGCAACATCGACGAATCGGGAACGGGGACGGGAACGGGAACGCCATAGTGGTTCGGCAATTCAATGAATTGCCGGTAGTCTTGCTATATTGTCGACTTTTTGCGTCTTGTGAGCCTTTTTTCGGCAATTGTCGGCGTTTCAACATGTGCGGAATATCCGGAATACTTGACCTCAAGGGCAGGAAGCACGCAAAGTTGCGTCCCCACCTGAGGGTGATGAACAAGCTCCAGGCCCATCGCGGCCCCGACGGCCAGGGAACGTGGACGCATCCTCAAGGCCACGTCGGGTTCGGCCATCGCCGTCTCAGCATCATCGACCTGGAGACGGGCGCCCAGCCGATGAGCGATGCCTCGGGCAACGTTATCTGCTGCAACGGCGAAATCTACAACTACATCGAGCTGCGCGACGAGCTGCACGATTCCGGTTTCCGAACCTCCTCGGACACCGAGGTGATCCTTGCAGCCTACCGGAAGTGGGGAATCGACTGCTTGGCCCGCTTGAGAGGGATGTTCGCGTTTGCTCTGTGGGACGAGACGAAACAGACGCTATTCTGTGCACGCGACCACTTCGGCATCAAGCCCTTCTACTACGTGATCGAGGACGGCGTCTTCTATTTCGCCTCGGAGGCAAAGGCGCTGCTCCCGTTCCTGCCTGAGATCGAAACCGATCAAGAGGCGCTGAAGGACTACCTCGTCTTCCAGTTCTGTCTGGCCGGGAAGACGCTGTTCGAGGGCATCAACGAACTTCCGCCGGCACATCTGCTCCTCGTCGAGAACGGCCGCGTGAGCGCGCGCAGGTACTGGGAAGTGTACTACAACCTCGACTTCAGTCACAGCCAGGAGTACTTCCAGGAAAGACTCCGGGGCCTGATCGAGGACTCGATCAGGGTACACACGCGAAGCGATGTTCCGATCGGCGCGTATCTCAGCGGCGGGACGGATTCGACCATCATCACCTCCGTCGCGTCTAGATTCGTGAATCCCGCGGAGTTCCCCGTGTTCACTGGCAAGTTCGCGCCCGGAGAATCATATGACGAGAGCAGGTACGCGCGGATTCAGTCCAAGGCGCGCGGACTTGCGATCCATGAGATTGAAATCACTGCATCGGATTTCGAAAAATACCTGCGAAAACTGCTGTACCATCTCGACTACCCCATTGCCGGACCCGGTTCCCTCCCGCAGTACATCGTGTCCCGGCTTGCGTCCAGGCATAGGAAAGTCGTGCTGGGCGGACAGGGCGGCGACGAGATATTCGGCGGCTACGTACGCTATCTCATCGCGTACTTCGAGCAATGCATAAAGGGCGCTATCGAAAACACGCTTCACAGCGGCAACTTTGTCGTCACGTACGAATCGATTATCCCAAACCTCGTGGCGCTTCAGAACTACAAGCCACTGCTGCAACAATTCTGGCGACAGGGACTGTTCGAGGGGCTGGACAGACGGTACTTCCGGCTGATAGACCGCGGCTCGGACCTCCAGGCCGAAGTGCGCTGGAACGTGCTCGGAGAGCGTTTCCCGTTTGAGCGGTTCCAGGCCATCTTCAACAGGGAGAACGTGGGCAAAGAATCCTATTTCGACAAGATGACGCACTTCGACTTCAAGACCCTGCTCCCTGCCCTGCTGCAGGTCGAGGATAGAATGAGCATGGCTCACGGCCTTGAGTCGCGCGTGCCGTTCCTCGACCATCCCCTGGTCGAGTTCGCGGCGACCATGCCGGCAAATATCAAGTTCAAGAACGGCACGTTGAAAACGGCGCTTGTCGAGGCAATGAAACACGAAATCCCCGAC
>JAVHLO010000110.1 GCA_031082105.1 Planctomycetota bacterium | reverse complement strand
GCATGAGCAGCTTTACGCAAGCATAGTTGTCGCCCGTTACGTCTTTCAGCAGGAACGTGCGATCGTCGGGCCCGATCCCTGCCTTGAACTGGACCGGCTTTGCGGCCAGCGATTTCATGCCCTCAGCGTCTTTCTTGAAGATGTCGAACGCGACTTCCGCGTACTCCTTCGCAGCCGTCGCCGCGGCCTTCGATTGATACTGCGCGAACGGGCCTTTGGTGATCACGCCCTTGCCGGTCTCCGAGTTGCCGAGGCAATCGACCACGGACGACAGCGGGTACGCCATTCCCCAGTTCTTGCGCGGCGAACCCGGCTCGGCCTGGAGCGGCAGCCCGACGCTGCGACGCCATTCGTTCAGGAAGTCCATGTTGAGCTTGCCCGGCTCGGAGGCGACGAAGTTGGAGAACTTCTCGAAGTAGTCCTTCTCAGGTTTCAGCTTCGGGTCGCTCTCCACGTTCCCCTCCGCCTCGCTCAGAACGTAGCTCTCGCAGTCTTTGTTGATGTCGGCGAGATCGGTGGGCTTCCACGCGACCAGGCTCTGCTTGTCCTCGGTCATGTACTTGTAGTACCCGCCCTGGCACTGGAAGAAGATGTTGTTCTTCATGACGGTCTCATCGTTGCCGAAGGTGTTGCTGACTGCAAACCCAGATTCGCCGCCCTCGGTCTGGGCGAATGCGAAGATGTTGTCTTCCATGATCGTCTTGCCGAGCCGGCCGACGAAGACACACATGCCGCCGCCCTTCGAAGGCTGGAACCACACGAACGCGATCGTGCAGTTCTTGATCTTGATCACGCTGCCCTCCTGGGCGGAACGGGTTGCGATGGCATTGTAGAATGTGTTCACGATGAACGTGTTCGAGATCTCGTTGTCTTCACCCTGCCAGGTGCTGTAGATGCCGTCGCCGTACGGATTGAGCAGGATGCAGTTGCGGATGTGGATGTTCGGCGAGTTGGCCTGGAAGAGCTGGCCGTTCCAACTGTCCTTCGCATTGATCTTGCCGTCCTCGAAGTACGAATTCCTTGATTGCGAGTTCAGTACGAAGCCGTCGACGATGAGCCCGCTGTGATCGTCGCCCTGCTTGCCGGCGATTATCCCTTCCGGGAGGCCGGTGGAATCGCCCTTGTAGTCCTTGGCCCGTTCGAGGATGGTCATGTACTTGAACGGGTTCCGGTCCGAGAAATCGTCGTTGTACCCGCCGGCGAGAGTCAGATCCGGCACCTTCATGAGGAACGCGCCCGACCCGCCCTGACTGTTGTACGTGCCCTGCGTGACGTGGATGACGTCTCCCCGCCGGGCCTTGTCGAGCGCCTTCCACAGGAGACCGAGCGGGGCGTCTTTCGTGCCAGCCCCATCAGCGCCCGCCTTGACATAGATGTCCTCGCCGAATACTGCTGTTGCAGACACGAGCGCGATCGCGACAACGGCGACCGCAAGCGCGAGACGTCTGCTTTCCATGTGCGACCTCCTTCCATCACGAAGACATGAAACCCGACCGCCACCCGCGGCCTTGATTAGGAAGCCCGCAAGTATACTCTTGCACACCGTGGCAGTCAAGCAAAAACCCGGTCATGTTCGAAGGAGCGTGGACAGGCGCGCGAGCACGACCACGAGCAAGAGCACGAGGAAGAGGAAGAGCGGGAGAGGGAGTGGGCGCCCGGGCACGAGCGCGGGTGACTGACGCCGGCTCCCTTTGACTTGACTTGCCCCCGGCGATTTCGTAGGATTCTGCCACCGATGTCTGCGCGCGCCGGACGGCATCGAGGACGGGATGCCGCACGAGACATCATGAGCGCTTGAAGGAGCCCAATGGACGACCGCGTACAGCCAGGGATGCTCACGCCAAACTCCCGGTTCGGTCACTACGTGATCCGGCACGAGATCGGGCGCGGCGGGATGGGCATCGTCTACAAGGCGCTCGACACGCGGTTGCACCGCGAGGTCGCGCTGAAGGTGCTTCAGCAGGAGGGCCAGACCGCGGGCCGTGACCAAGTCGAGCGGTTCCTTCGCGAGGCCAGGTCGGCTGCAAAACTCCGCCACGCCGCCATCGTCCAGATCCATGAGGTCGGCCAGGCCGAAGGGCACAACTACTTCACGATGGATTTCATCGAGGGGGCCTCGCTTTCGGACGTCGGCACGATCCTGACGCCCTCGGCCACGGCGGCGACGCCCACCATCAAGCAGACCCCGCCGACCGACGTGGTCAGCGCCGCGACCCCCACGACCATCGACACGCGCCCCACCGCGGAGCTACGCCGGGGGAGCGGGCCGATTCCCAGGCCAGAGCAGCTCACCGCGCGCAGGCTCATGGAGCTCATGTGGCACGTGGCGGACGCCATCGGCTACGCGCATTCGCGCGGCATAATCCACCGCGATATCAAGCCCGAGAACGTGCTCGTGGAGCCATCGGGCAAGGTGTACGTGACCGATTTCGGGCTTGCGAAGGACGTCAGCGGGCCGCAGTGCCTTTCACTCACCGGCAGCGGCATGATCATGGGGACGCCGCTCTACATGTCGCCCGAGCAGGCGCGCGGCGAACCGAACCTCACCCCGGCGAGCGATGTCTTCTCGCTCGGGATCGTCATGTATGAACTCCTCACGGGCGCGCGGCCGTTCGATTCCGAGACCCTGTTCGACGTGCTTCAGCAGATCCAGGAAGTTGACCCTCCCCCGCCGTCGCAGCGATTGCTGAAACAGAAGCCGGCGCAGCGGCGCGGCACGTCGAAACCGGCCAGTTCGGGAATCACCAAGATCCACCGCGACCTCGACACGATTTGCATGAAGGCGCTCGAGAAGAGCACTCACCACCGATACCCGAACGCGACTGCGCTGGCGGAAGACATCCGACGGTTCCTGGACGGCGAACCCGTGCTCGCGCATCCGCCTTCCGGGCTGTACCGCATGATGAAGTGGGGACGCCGCCACCCGGGAATGGCAACAGCAGCCGTCGCCGTCGCCGTCGGTCTCATCGCCGCCGTCGCCCTGTGGCGGTTCTTCGCCGACAGGCAGCAAGCGAACATCGTGCAGGCGACCGATGCCGCGGTCCGTGAACGGGAGGAGACGCGAAAGCGGGCGACGCCGTTCTTCGAGAACGCGCGCGATTTTCTCGACCGGGCGCGCATCGCCGAGGCCAAGCTGGATGCGGAGACGCGCCGCGCGAAGATCGAAGAAGCGGTCGCAGACCTCTCAAAGGCAATCGAGATCGATCCTGCCTTTGCCGACGCCTTCTGTCTCCGCGGGAACGCGCACGAGATGCTCGGCGATTACGACACGGCGGTCGCCGATTTCAACAGGGCCGCGGAGTTGAACGACCGCATGGCCGCCCCTCTCATCGGCCGGACGCTCATCCGGGTTCAGTATCTGCACCAGGCCTACGTACCGGTCTTCACCACAGCGGAATCCGCGCTCGAGGCCCAGGTGAAGTTCGCTCCGGCAGGGGCAGGCTCCGCGCAGGTCGAGTCGCTCAAGAAGTCGATCAAGGCGGACGTAGACCGGCTACTCCAACTCGAGGTGAAGCCGTGGCAGGTGAAGTTGCTGCGCGGCGTGCTCCTCTTCGTTGACGAGAAATACGAGGAGGCGATCGCGGCTTTTTCGGAGTCGCTCGAAATCTTCGACTCCGCCATGGCGCACTTCAACCGCGGCCGGGCCTACATGCTCGTCCGAAGGCTTGACGACGCCGTGCGTGACCTTCAGGTTGTCCTTGCGGAATCGCCCATGGACATTCAGTCGAGGATATTCCTGGCCATCACATTGCTCCTGAAGGACGACGCGGCTGGCGCCGCCGAGGAGTGGAACAGGATCGCGCTGTGGTCGAGCAGCCGCGGCACCAGGGCGCTCGCCCTCACGGGCCAGGCCATGTGCATGACACCGCAGAGGAAGTACCAGGATGCGATCGACCTGTACACGCGCGCGCTGGAATTCACGGACTCGCCTGCGACGGTACTCGCTAACCGCGCCGCGGTGCGCACGCGGTCACGCGACTATGCCGGCGCGCTGAAGGACCTCGACGCGGCCATCGAGGCGATGCCCGATTCCGTGCCGGCCTTGAACAACCGCGGCAACGCCCGGTTTCTGCTCGATGACCACGAGGGCGCGATTGTTGACTTCAAGCGCGCGCTGGCGCTCGACCCGGAATGCGTTACGGCGATGACCGGGCTGGGCGAGGTTCTTCGCGAACAGGGCAAGCTGGACGAGGCCGTCGTCTTCTACGAAATGGCGCTCAAGTTAAAGCCGAACCACGCCGCAGCCCATCACGGGCTCGGGCTCGTCCACAAGTTACGCGGCGAAATCGACAAGGCGATCGAGGCCTACGACCGCGCGATCGAGCTTGCGGGTTCGCAGTACCGGTACTATTCCGATCGCGGCAACGCGTACAGGCTGAAGGGCGACCTCGAGCGCGCTGTGGCGGAGGAATCGAAGGCGATCGAGATGGAGCCGGGCGATCCCCTGCCCTATCTCAACCGCGCGTCGATGCACCGCGACATGCGCCGGCGCGACCTGGCCGAGAGTGATGTCGATGCCGCGCTCAAGGTCGATCCGTCATGCGCTGACGCGCACTCGATGCGCGCGATGATGTGCCTCGACAAGGAGGACCTCGAAGGCGCTATTGTCGCGGCCGACAGGGCGATCGAGCTCGACCCGCGGCTCGCGCGCGCCTACGTGTACCGCGGCCATGCGAAGGCGTCGACCGGCAAGCCCGACGAGGCGATGAAGGACGTGGACAGGGCCGTCGAGCTCGACGCCACGAACCACGAGGCGTTCATGATCCGTGGCGTGCTACGAATGCGGGCGGAGGAGTTTGAAGGCGCGATCGAAGACTTTACCAGGATGGCTGCGCTTGTGCCGGACATCCCGGAGCCCTATGCGAACCGCGCGCTTGCGCGTCTTGCGTCGGGCGACAACGCCGGCGCCGCTGCCGATCTCGAGAAGGCCGTCTCCCTCGCAAAGGAAGACGACCCGCGCCTCCCGCAGTTCAAAGAGCTGCTGGAGAAGGCCAAG
The DNA here is from genome assembly GCA_031082105.1 of Planctomycetota bacterium. GTDB lineage: Bacteria > Planctomycetota > MHYJ01 > JACQXL01 > JAVHLO01 > JAVHLO01. The sequence continues at coordinate 4,341 of JAVHLO010000110.1, read as the reverse complement.
CAGGGACGCGAAGAGAGATAGGAATCACCTGCGCGCCCTCGTATGTGCCGGTGCTGCGCATCACGCTCGCAGGAGAAGACGACGGAGAGAGTGAAGCGTCTGTCTGATCTTGTGGCCGAGAAGGAGGCATTGTCCTGGAATGACGCAGCCGGAGCGCTCATGCCTGCTGGACGTGCTCGAGGCCCGCAAGCTCTCGCTGTGGCGGCGCGTGCTTCTCGCATGTGCTGGTGTCGCCGTCGGCGCGGCAATCTGGCTGCCCGTGGTTCATCTCTTCTTCACACCCGGTGTGGATGACTACCTGAGCGCGGACGCCGTGTCTCCCAAGGCGAAGGAGCTGTCGACCTATCATCTAAGGCTGTGGACAAACCCCGAGCTGCGCAAGGAAGAGATCGGCAAGATGCGTTCGCGGAACCGCGAATGGGACTTCATGGGCCGCACCTTCTTCGCGCTCGCGCTCGCCAACATGGCGTTGCGAGAACCCTCCTTGAAGGCGCAGTACTTGGATCCCATAGACCGCATCATCGAAGAGACCATCAGGCTCGAGGCGGACAACGGGATCTACTTCTTCCTCCTGGACTATGCGAAGGATCGCGAGTTCGTACACAAGCCGGCAAGGAGCATTTTTGTTGACGGCGAGATCGCCCTGATGCTCGGCGCCCGGAGGCTCGTCGAAGAGAAACCTGAATACAAGGCCATGCTTCCGGAGCGTGTGGAGACGATGCTCGACTGCATGCGCAATGGCCCGGTCCTCTGCGCGGAGAGCTATCCCGACGAGTGCTGGATGTTCTGCAATACGGTGGCGCTTGCGGCCATAAAGATATCAGATGTGCTCGACGGGACAGACCATTCCGAGTTCTTCAGGGAATGGGTGGCGAATGCGAAGCAGAGACTGGTCGATCCGGAGACAGGAATGCTGGCATCGAGTTTCAGTTTGAAAGGCAGGTTCATAGACGGTCCGGAAGGCTCGACGATCTGGATGGCGGCGCATTGCCTATCCATCATCGATGAGCGATTCGCGCGCGACCAGTACGAGCGCGGAAAGAAGGAGCTGGCGGTTGAGCTGGCGGGGTTCGGATGGGCGCGCGAGTGGCCGAGGTCATGCGTAGGCCCTGAGGACGTGGACTCAGGACCGGTGATTCCCGTCATGGAGGCGAGCTCGGGATCGAGCGGCCTCGCACTGATGGGATCTTCGGCCTTTGGCGACCGCGACTACTTTGGGAAGCTCTGCACTTCGCTGAATTTCGCCGGGTTTCCCGTGGAACGCGACGGCGCCCTGAAGTACTGCGCCAGCAACCAGGTTGGCGACGCGGTGATGCTCTACGCGATGGTGCTCGGACCGCTCTGGCAGAAAGTGAAGCAGTTGGACAGCGACCGATGAAGAAGATTCTCCGCATTCTCTTTCACGCCCGGTTGTTTACGCCGAAAGGCCTGCTGGTCCGAGCGGCGGTGATAGCCGTAGTGTTTCTGGTTCTTCACGTGTGCGGGCTGCGCGAGTACACAAGCATCATCAGCGGAATGTCGCCGACGGGCGACACGGCCGATTCGCGGGCGATAACACTGGGTGTGATGTACGGATGTTTCTACTTCGCGTTCGTGCTGGTGGCGCCGATCCTCGTGCTGGCGGCGGTCTTCTTCGGCGCGGTCGAGTATGTCGGGCATAGGGAACTCACGCACGGCCCCGAGGCTCGGCCGCCGCACCCAACGGAATCGCAACCGCGAAGATCAGAGCCGCAACAATAAGGGAGCGGCCAGAAAACCGACAGGTCACGACAACGCTACTTGTCGCTCGCTGACGCTCGCGGCTCGGATTCCACAATCCCTCAATGTGCATCATGAACGACCGCCGCGCCGGTCCCCGCGAGCCTGCCCGTGACCCACGCCCACAGCAGGTTGTTGCCGCCGATCGGGCCGAACGCGTCAAGTATCTCCCCGCAGAAGAAGAGGCCGCGACACAGGCGGCTCTCGAGCGTCCGCGGCGAGACCTCCTCCAGCGCCACTCCCCCGCCGGTGACTTCCGCCCTCTCGTATCCATCGTGCCCGGTCCAGGGGAGCAGGAAGTCGGTGAGCGCTTCCACGAGGCGCCTGCGCTCGTCGCGGCGCAACTGCGACACAGGCCGCGCCGGCTCGATCCCCGCGTGTGCGATGAGCACATCGGCAAGCCGCGCCGGGATTCGGCCTCTGACGAGCCCCGCAACCGCGCCGCGCCCGCTGCGGAACAGCGTGTCCCACCGTGCGGCCGTCAGCGTCGTCCAGCACGCGCGTATCACCGGGCGCCCTTCGCCTTCCGCCCGCGGGACCGTCGCGGCGTGCGAGATGTCAAGCGCCGCCGGCCCGCTGAACCCGCGATGTGTGAAGAGCAGCGCGCCCTCGGCGACCACTTTCTTCCCGCCCACCGAGGCTGTGAGTGTTACGTCGAGCGAAATCCCCGCAAGCCCCGTGAAGCGCGCGTCGCCGGTGACGAGCGGCGTCAGCGCCGGGTAGGTATCGCGCACTGTGTGGCCGAGCGCCATCGCGCGTTCGTGGCCCCAGCCGTCGCTGCCGGTTGCGCCGTATGAAAGCCCGCCCGTCGCGAGCACGACCGCATCGGTCTCCAACGCGGGGCGGCCGCGCAGACGAACGGTCCACGCGCTCCCACCGGGGCCCGACTCGAGGCCTAACACCTTCGCCGCGGATCGGATTTCGACGCCGTGTTTCAGCGCGAGCGCAGCGAGTCGGTCACGCACTTCTTTGGCGGTCTGCGACGACGGGAAGAGTTTCCCTGTGCCGGTCTCCTCGACGAGGCGCAATCCGACCTGCGTCTCGAAAAAAGCCCTGACCTCCGCGAGCGGCCACGAACCCAGGATGTTCCGGAGTGTGTTCCGCGACGACGCCGTCACGAAGCGACGCGGGTCTGCGGAGACAGCAGGCAGGATGTTGCAGCGTCCGCCGCCGGTGAGGAGCAGTTTCCGGCCGGGTTCGGCGTTCCTTTCGAGCAGTACGACGCGTCCGCCGGCCCTGGCAGCGAAGAGCGCCGCGACCAGCCCCGACGCGCCGGCCCCGATGACGGCGACCCGACGCCCCGCTGCGGAAGGACTGCTCAGTGGTCCGGAAGATACTCCGGCCGTTTCAACGGGATTCGCGCCTTGGCGTGTCATTGCGGTGAACCTGTCGAACATTTCCGTATCCCCGTTCTTCGCATGGCGGCAAAGCACTTCTTGCAGGTCACGGCTCGCTGGTTCTGTGTGGCGATGCCTTCGACACTTGCGCGGTGGGCTGCCTCGCGATCGCGGGGATTGCAGGCGACCATGTCGTCCCGGTTCAGGAAGTGCAGGTCATGTTTGTGGCGCCTTGTTCGCCTGCCTGGCTGGATCTCAGTTGCCATGCTCAAGATTTCACGACTGTAGAACCTCGCCGGACACCGAGGGCGACTACTTTTCAGGGTCGAGCCGGATCGTCGTCTTGCGCAGGATGTGCGACCAGTAGTAGTCTGCGTAATTCGCACCGTCACGCCCAAACGGAATGCCATACCCAGGCCAGACCGTCGGAAGTACCCATCCGGCGAACAACAGCCCAAGAATCAGAACGTGGTGTACGTGTCTTTTCATAGGCAGAAATCGCACGCGCCAACCACACGCTAACTCCAGGGTCAGTTGGAGGTTCGGGCTCGCGTGGTTCGCTCCAGACGGCAGGCCTGGCCGGCCCGGACGCCGGTCAGCTTGCCCTGATCGATCGACAGCTTGCCGTTCACAAGCACGTAGACCACTCCAGTGGAATAGCGGTCGCGCTCGGCATAGGTCGCGTTCTCCTTCAAGTCGGCAAGGTCAATCACGACTATGTCCGCGTGGTTGCCGACCGCTATCATCCCGCGGCCCTCCAGCTTGAACTTCCTCGCGGGAAGAGAGGTCATCGACCTGATGGCGGCCTGCAGGCTGAGCAGCTTCTCATTCAATGCGTGCTTCCTTATCTTCCTCGGAAAGCAGCCGTAGAAGCGGGGATGCGGAGATTCGCCGGGCCCAAAGACCGCAAAACCGTCGGAGGCGGTGAAGACGTACTCGTGCGGCATCATCTCGCGGTTGATCTTGTCGCTGATCTCGTAAAAGAGTCCCTGAGGCGCCGGGGTGAGACAACACAGATCGACGTACACCTCCGCCGGGTCTCTCCGTTCGATCTCGGCAATCTCCTTGATCGTCTTGTTTCGATATTTCTCCGGACCCGAGGTGAGGCTAATCCTCTCCGGCCCCAGGAACGAGAAAATCTGTTCCGTGGCCTGTCTCATCTCGGCCTTGCCTTCGGGTGTCTTGAATTTCTCATTGACGCCGAGGCAGGTCTTGAACCTGTTGGGCAGCCGGTAGGAGAGAATGC
>JAVHLO010000010.1 GCA_031082105.1 Planctomycetota bacterium | reverse complement strand
CAAGGCGAGAATACCGGCGCAAAGGAGAAAAGCAGGGCGGGCAGCGTATCATACCGCCGCTGTCCTCAGCGGCCGCGTCGCCGGCATCTCGCCGGCGCTACGGCGCAGAGCGGACAAGCTACGAGCCGTCCTGCTGCCCTTCCTGCGCGGCCCGGCGGGCGTCCCATTCTTCGATCGTCAAGAGCACCTCGCGCGCCTTGCTCCCCTTGTACTCGCCGACAACGCCGACTTTCGCCATGATATCGATGAGCCGTGCGGCGCGTCCATAGCCAATCTCCAGTTTGCGTTGCAGCAGCGAAACGGAGCCGCGCTGTGTCTCAATAACGATACGGACGGCCTCGTCGAAGAGGTCGTCCTTCTCGCTCGCGCCGATGTCGATGTCGTCGCCGATATCCATGAGCTCGGCCTCGAACTGCGGCGAAGCCAGCGAGCGCAGGAAGCCGACGACGTCTTTCACTTCCTTGTCCGTCACGAGCGTGCACTGGGCGCGCAGGATGTCCGTAGTCCCCGGTAGCAGCAGAAGCATGTCGCCCTTGCCGAGCAGCTTGTCGGCGCCGTTCCTGTCAAGGATGGTGCGCGAATCGACTTTCGAAGCCACCTTGAACGCGATGCGGACGGGCATGTTCGACTTGATAAGGCCGGTAATGACGTCCACCGACGGGCGCTGTGTGGCAACTACAAGATGGATTCCAACCGCGCGCGACTTCTGCGAGATGCGCGTGATCGCGTTTTCGACTTCCTTGGAGGCAACCATCATGAGGTCGGCCAGCTCATCGATGACGACGACAATATGAGGCAGACGCTCTGCGACGGTCGGCGGCTCTTCGCCCTCTTCCGTGAGGCGCTCGCGGATGCGCTTCGCGCCGAGGGCGTTGTACGATTCTATCTTCTTCACGCCGACGCGCGAGAAGAGATCGTACCGCTCCTCCATGTGCCGAACAAGCCATTCCAGTATCACGGCCGCCTTCTTCATCTCCGTGATAACCGGGCTGATGAGGTGCGGGATGTCCTTGAATGCCGAGAGCTCGACCATCTTCGGGTCTATCAGGATGAGCTTCATCTCCTCGGGCGATCGCGCGTAGAGGAGGCTGAGGATGATTGCGTTCAGGCAGACGGACTTGCCGGAGCCCGTCGTGCCGGCGATGAGCAGGTGAGGCATGTCGGCGAGATCACGTATGATGGGCACGCCCGCCGCGTCCTTGCCGAGGCAGAGGGGGAGCATCTGGCGATCCCATTCATCCGCATTGGACTCGATCAGCTCTCGCAGCTTGACCGTGTTCTTGAACGCGTTCGGGACTTCCAGACCGATGGTCGATTTGCCGGGGATCGGCGCGATGATCCGGACGCTCGGCGCCTTCAGCGCAATGGCGAGGTCGTCGGCCATTCCAATAACCTTGTGGACGCGAATCCCGGCGTCGAGCTCCAATTCGTACTTCGTCAGGACCGGGCCTTTTTCATAGGCGACCACGCGGGATCCGACCTCGAAGTTCCTGAGCGTCTCTTCGATGATGCCCATCCGGTCCTGTATCTCGCGCTCTTCGTTCGGCTGAACGACCGGCTCGGCGACCTCGAGCAGCTCCAGGTCCGGCAGCTCGAAATCGCTCGCGACGGCGGTCCGGCGGTCCTCGTCCGCGCGAGGTTCGTCTTCAACGACGGGGGCGGGCGGAGGCGCAATGGAGACCGGCGCGGTTGAAGAAGCGGTTACGAAAGAAGCGGCTTGCGCAAGAGTGTCCGTACCTGGCGCGCTCCCCGGTTTCGCAGCCGGAGCGCACGTTGCAGCCGGGATCGCGCCGGCGCCGGGCACGCGGGAGTTCGCCACGGCCTTCTTGTGTCGCTTGTTGCGGGTCAGGCGTTCATACAGCCGCGCCGAGACCCCGCGGACCACGGACCCCGCGCGCAACGAGAATCTCCACGCGCTCGTGGCCCCGGTCACGAGCAACCAATCCGTTGAAAGCAGAAGCGACAGGCTGACGATGAGTAGCGAGACAAGATACGACCCGATTGAGCCGAAGTTGGCGACCAGGACACGTGCGAGCGTCTCACCGTACACGCCGCCCGGCGATGGCATGCTGGCGGCAAGCGCGGAGGAGGCAAACCCTTCTCCGCCCTGTTGCGCGACGACCGCGGACGAAGAAAAAACGAGGAGACCAACCGCAACGATCTTGATGGCCAGCACGCGCACAGGCCGGCGCAGAAAGAGAAGTGCGCCCCAGAAGACAAAGAAGAACGCAAGAATGTACGAGCAGACCCCGAGTGCGACGAAGAGGTTATAGGAGATCCACGCGCCCAGAGAGCCGCCTTTATTCACTATACCGGCCGGGCCGGGGAACGACCGCTGGCCCCAATCGCGCGCATTGTGGGTCGCCAGAGCGATAAACAGAAACAGGCCGCAGAAGGTCAGCCCGATTCCTATCGCGTCGCGTACCTTGTCGCGAGTGGAGTCCGGGTTCTCCTCCGGACGCAGCCGCCGGCCCGTTACCCGGGTGGTCGGCTGAGATCTGACGGGAACTGCCATGATCGCTCCTTGGTTGCGGGTTGCGGGCGGCAAGTTGCCGGTTGCCGGCTACGAAAGGGCAACGGCCATGATGCCCGCGCCCCAACAATATACGCCGACGATCCAGAGCTTTTGTCGGCCGGCGAGCCGCAGCAAAAGCCACAAGGAACAGACTCCTACCACGAACGCGGAGACGCCGCCGGCTACCAGGAATATCGGCTTCGTATCCGAACAGAGTTGAACGATTCGCCCGGACTTCAGTAACGCAGCGCCGAGCGTCATCGGCAGCGAGAGCAGAATCGACAGCCGGACAACCTCGCCCGCGGAGAGCCGGAGCAGGAGCAGCGCCGAGAGGCACATGCCAAGGCGCGAAACGCCCGGCATGACCGCGCCCGCCTGGATGAACCCGACGAGCAATGCCGCCCGGAGACTCAAATCGTCCGCGCGGCGGTTCCCGCGACCCAGCGCCGTCGCCGCGATCAGCGCGGTGCCGGTGAAGACGAGGCCAACGCCGGCGAACGCGTTCGTCTTCAGTATGGAATCCATCGCGTCCTTGAGCAAGTACCCGACGAGCGCGCCGGGCACGGTTGCGACCGCCAGGAAGGCCAGCTCGCGCCTACGATCGGTCACGAGACGCACAACGTCGCGGCCGTAGAAGCAGAAGATGCAGAGCAGCGTCGGAAGGTGAAGGAAAACGACAAGGGCGACCCCTCCTCCGACATGAAGAAGCTGGGCCAGAAACGAGAGGTGCGCGGAACTGCTCACTGGCAGGAACTCGGCGGCCCCCTGCGTGGCGCCCAGCAATGCGGCGTCAAAGGCGTCCATCCAGAAAATCCCCGTAGATGATCCAACACAGATTTATCGGCATTCTGCCACGTGGCGGCGTACCGCGAGATTGCCTGGCGCGGGGGAGGCATGTCATCGCGAGCCGCGGCGAGGTAATCGCTGCAAACCGCGATTGCTGAGAGCGATTCCAGTCGCTTTCCTCTTGACGCAGGCGGTTCTGGTGGATATCATACAACCACGAGAGAGAGAAGAAGAGGCGCGGACTTTTTCGAAGAGCGCGTGTTCCAAGAACAAACGAATGCGCCTGAAGATCCGTCTCATAGACAACGAACCGTTCCAGCGGGCGGGCATCGATCTGTTGAAGGAGCAAGGCGGCCAGTTCTTTCCCGGCACATTTGAGGTCGACAGTTGTGACCACCATACCGAATGAGGCGCAGCCCTGTTTTGAAGACCTGAACCTCATCGAACCGCTTCTGCGCGCGGTCCGGTTCGAGGGCTATGTCCGGCCGACGCCGATCCAGGAGAAGGCCATCCCGCATGTACTGGCAGGCCGCGATCTGCTCGGCTGCGCGCAGACAGGCACGGGCAAGACCGCCGCGTTCGCCCTGCCGATCCTCCAGATCCTGTACAAGGCGCCGCGGCCGGCACACGCGCACCACGCGATCCGCGTGTTGGTGTTAAGCCCGACACGCGAGCTTGCCGCCCAGATCGGCACCAGCTTCGGCGCCTACGGTCGGCACACTAACCTGCGCCACGCGGTCATCTACGGCGGCGTCGGCCAGGGACCGCAGACCGCGGCGATTCATCGCGGGGTGGATATCCTCGTTGCAACGCCGGGCCGGCTCCTTGATCTCATGGGCCAGGGAATTGTCAAGCTGCGCGACATCCAGATCCTCGTGCTGGACGAGGCCGACCGGATGCTCGACATGGGCTTCATCCCGGACGTTCGCCGGATTGTCGGGGCGATCCCCGCACAGCGCCAGACACTTTTCTTCTCAGCCACGCTCACGCCGGATATCATACGCGTTGCCGGCGATATCGTGCGCAACCCGGTCCGGGTCGATGCCGCCCCGCCGGCCACCACCGTGGAGTCGGTCGCGCAACACGTCTATTTCGTCGAGCGTGCCAACAAACGCAATCTGCTCGTGCACATTCTCAAAGACACCGAGGTCGCGCGGGCGCTCGTCTTTACGCGCACCAAACACGGGGCCGACAGCGTAGCGCGATACCTCCACCACGCAGGGATCAGAGTGCACGCGATCCACGGCGACAAGACACAGGGCGCGCGAGAAGAGGCGTTGGAACACTTCCGCAACGGGCGCGTGCGGGTGCTTGTGGCCACCGACATCGCCGCGCGCGGCCTTGATATCGACGCCATCTCGCATGTCGTGAATTTCGACCTGCCCGACGATCCGGAAGCCTATGTCCATCGTATCGGACGCACCGCCCGGGTCGGCGCCCCCGGCGTGGCCGTCTCCTTCTGCAACTGGGAAGAGCGGGACACCCTCAGGGCCATCGAGAGGCTCATTCGCACGAAGCTCAATGTGGTGGACGACCATCCGCATCGGTCAACCATCCCGCCGCCGGCGCCCGTTGAGGCCAGGCCGCAGCCCATGCGGCGGCCCCGGACAGGACACTCGCGGCGACGCTCGATGCCGAGCCGGTGGTAGGGGCGCGCGGCAAGCGAGAATCTGGATTCAAGCCAGGTAGTTCTCCGGAAACTCGAAGACGACGGGATATATGCCGTTCACCCTCTACAAATCATCCGCCGGGTCTGGAAAGACCTATACCCTCGTGAAACGATATCTGCGGATCGCGCTTGCGGACCCGGAAAACTTCCGAAAGATACTCGCCATCACGTTCACCAACAAGACCGCCGCCGAAATGAAGGAGCGGATCATCCGCACGCTCGTCGGCCTGGCCTCGGGCGAAGAGAAGAACTTGCTCGCCGATCTGAAAACCGAGATGGGCGCCGACGGGCGCGGGCTGGAGACAAATGCCCGCGCCGTCTTGACACGTATCCTCCACGGCTACTCCGACTTCGCGATAATGACCATCGACAGTTTCGTCTACCGGATCATCCGATCGTTCGCGGTCGAACTCAGCCTGCCGCCGAGATTCGATGTCGACCTGAACGTCTCCGCGCTGAACGATAAGCTGGTCGATAGCCTTATCGAGCAGATCGGCTCGGACGAGGCGGTCGAAAAGACACTCGTAGAGTTTGCGCTCTCGAAGATGAGCCACGAGAACAAGTGGAGGATCGAGGACGACCTGAAATCCGCCGCCCTCGAACTTTTTAAGGAACAGGGCGCAAAGAACATCGCCCTCAACGCGGGGACGGATTTCTTGGCCGTCGCGCGCGAACTGGTCGACACCGTCGGGTACGCGCGCCCGGCACTGGCAGGACTTGCCGCTGCGGGCAGGGAGGCTCTCGGAGACAGGAAGGACCTGTTCGCGGGCGGAATCAGGTCGGGCAGCGCGCTCTGGAGCCTTCTTAACCTCCCGGAGCCGGATGCCGCAGAGTATTCGAAGAAGCTCGCCGCGAGACTCGCCGGACTCAGAAACGAGAAGCTCGAGCTCAAGCCCGCACATGCCGAGAAACCGGTATGCCGGGAACTGCTGAAACGGCTCGAAGCGATGGCAGAAACCGCCAGGCCGGCAGGGCGCAAACTCCTGACCGCCCTGGACAAGCTGAAGACGGTGTATTCCCTCGCCCTGCTGGGAAAGCTCGCAGACCTCGCGGAAAAATACAAACGCGACAACGCGGTCGTCCCGATCTCCGACTTCAACAGGCAGGTGAACCGCGTCGTGAAGGAAGAAGAGGCCCCGTTCATATACTGGCATATGGGCGACCGGTTCGGACACTATCTGGTGGATGAATTCCAGGACACGTCGAGGCTGCAGTGGGAGAATCTGTTCCCGCTCATCGAGAACGCCGTTGCAGAGGGCAAAGAGAGCCTCGCCGTAGGCGATTCGAAGCAGGCCGTCTACCGATGGCGCGCCGGCGACATCGAGATCATGGAAAACGACGTGCCGCGGGCCTTCCCGCACGGTGTCTTCGTGCCCGCAAGGCTCGACGCAAACTACCGCAGCCGCCAGGACATCGTCGAGTTCAATAACAGGTTCTTCGCGTGCGCCGGGCGGGAGCTGGCGGACCAGGCCGGGCTTGCAGTCGAGCAGAGCGACCTCATCAACAAGCTGTATGGCGGCGACGTAGTCCGCCAGCGCCCGAGATGCGAACCGCACGGGTATGTCGGAATCTCTGCTGTCGAGCGCGAATCGTCCCGGGACAAGAAACGTACGCGGCCCACACTCCAACGACTCGTCGAAGAAATCCGCGCGATACTCGATTCGGAACGCGGGTTCGGTCCCGGCGATATCGCGATCCTCGTGAGGACGAAAAAGGAAGGCGCCACGATCGCAGAGCGGCTGTTCGCGGAAGGGATCAACGTCGTCTCGCCGGACTCGCTGCTCTTGGACAATCAGCCGTCGACGCGGCTCATGCTCGGTGCGCTGCGATACCTTGTCTACGGGCGCCGGCTCGATCTTGTCCAGGCCGTCTGTGTCGCGGCCCGGCTCGGGTTGATTGAGTCCCGCGCCGGCGGCCGGATCCCGTGGCCGGACATTGAGGCCGCCCAGTTCCGCGACGACCCGACCGCGCTGCGCGTCTTCTTGCCGCGCGGGTTCGAAGAGAAACGGCGCGTGCTCGCCAGGCGGCCACTCTACGAGGCGGCGGAAGAGATCGCGCGCGAGTTCGGGCTTAATCGCGACCCGGCACACGCGGGCTATGTGCAGGCATTCCTCGAACAGACGCACAGCTTTTCCTGCAAGCACGGCGGGGACATCGTGGCCTTTCTCCGCTGGTGGGAGGAAAAGAATGCCGAAGGCAGCCACGAGCCGCCCGCGCTCGTCATGCCCGGCGAAGCAGACGCGATCACCATCGTAACGATCCACAAGGCGAAAGGACTTGAGTTCCCGATCGTCTTCGTGCCGTTCGCGAATTGGAGCATGGGCATCAAGGCAAACACGCTCGGCTGGCTGCGCGACGCGGCCGGGAACCCGCCGTTCCTCGTCAGCATGAGCCACCCAACGGAGGAGACGGACTTCGGCGAATCCTACCGGCAGGAGGAAGGGCGAGCAAACCTCGACAGCCTTAACCTGCTCTATGTCGCGTTCACGCGCGCAATGGAAGAGCTTTACGTGTTCATAGACACGCCGGCAAAACCCGGCAAGAGGAGCGGGGAGGAAGAGGACAAGCCCGCAAAGACGGTCTCGGACCTCATTCATAGAGCGATCGCTGCGATGGATGGAGCGGATCGGGCCGGGGAAGGGGCAAAGGGCGAAGAGCGGAGCGCAAAGAGCGGGGAGCAAGAGGCGCGGAGCGAGAAGATGGAGGACGAAAAGCCCCTTGCTCTTCGCGCCTACGGCAGCAAGGGGCGCAAATCGGAAACCGGCCGCGGGCGCGCGCGCATCGAACCGGAGACGGCGGACAGGTTCGTCTCCGCCGAATGGCGGCGCAGGCTGGCGATCCGGCGCAAGGCGGAACGCCTGTGGCGGATGGACGACCCGGACCGCGCCGCGCGGGTGGACCACGGCAATGTGATCCATGCGCTGCTCTCCATGCTTGAAACCGAGGCGGATGCGAACCGCGCCGTCGAATCGCTCTGCAGGGAAGGGGCCATCCCCGAACGAGACAGGGCGAATGCGCGGGACGAGCTCAAGCGAATCCTCGACATCGAAAGCGAGGGCGTGAAGGTGAGAGACTGGTTCAAAAAAGGGGCGACTGTCCTGCGCGAGAAGACGGTCCTCCTGGAGAAAAAGAAGCTGCGCCCGGACCGTGTGATAGTCAGCGGAAAGAGGGCGACGGTCGTCGACTTCAAGACGGGCAAGGAAGACCCGGCCGATGCGCGGCAGGTCGCGGAATACGCCACACAGCTCGAGAAGCTCGGGTACGAGGTCACGGGCAAGTTCATCCTCTACACGAGCCTCGCCAGAATCGTGAGAGTCTATTGACGTTTGCGCTACGTGTCTCTGTGGCAACCAGTTGACCGAAGAGAAGTCGCGAACATGAAATTCCTCGAAAAGGTAGTTGATCATCTTGCCGGGAGCGGGCTTGATCTGGGCCGCATCGCCGTCGTCTTCCCCTCTCGCCGTGCGGGGCTCTTCTTCGAACACTACATGCAGCAGAGCGCGAAGCTCTCCAAACCGCTGATCGCGCCGGACCTCTTCTCCATCCACGAGTTTGTCGAGCGCCTCTCCGGACGGACGATCCAGGACGAGCTGTCGCTTCTCTTTCGTTTGTACAAGATCCATCAGCAAGAGTACGGCGACGAACCGTTCGAGTCCTTCTACGTCTGGGGCAGGGACCTGCTGGACGACTTCGGCGAGATCGACGAACACCTCGTGGACCCGGGGAAGATCTTCGGCGGCTTGGAGACGCTGGCCGGGATGGAAGCCGGCGACGGCATTGAGCGTGGCGGACAGGTGCGCGCAACGTTCCTCAAGTTCGCGTCAAAGGCGGGCCGGCTCTACGCGCGCCTGATCGAAGAGCTGGCTCAGAGCGGCGAGGCCTACTACGGGCTCGCCCTGCGCCGGGTCGCAGAGACGCTGGCACGAGAGCCGAACCGCGTGTCGGAATGGGAAAAGATCGCGTTCGTAGGGTTCAACGCGCTCACGGCCGGCGAGAAGAAACTGATCAAGACGCTGAAAACGGCGGGCAAGGCCGAGCTCTTCTGGGATATGGACCGCTACTTCACGCGGGACGACGACCAGGAGGCCGGGCGGTTCTTCAGGGAAAACAGGGCCAGGAAGGCCGGCTTGATCGACAAAGACTGTCGATGGATAGAGGACCTGCTCGGTTCCGGCACGAAGAACATCAGCGTCGTGGGGACCGCAGGCAATGTCGCGCAGGCAAAGGCGTGCGCGGTCCTTCTGGAGCGGCTCGTCGCGGTCGGGAAGAGCGCCCCGACCGACTCGGCGGGCGCGCGCGAGGAACACGAGACGGCGATCGTTCTTCCCGACGAGAGCTTGCTCTTTCCACTTCTCCATTCGCTCCCGCCGCAGGTCGAGCGGGTCAACGTGACGATGGGTTTCCCGCTGAGGCTCACGCCGGTCTTCACGCTGATCGCGGCAATCATCGAGATGCGCGAGAATTGTCGTCGACTCAAACGCGAAGGGGATTTCTACTTCGCGGACGTCGAGAAGATCCTGTTCCATCCTCACATCCAGGCGGTCGCGGGCGAAGAGGCCGCGCGGATCGCGCGGGAACAAATCGACAGGAATGCGGCCTTCGTTTCGGCGGAGGAGTTCGCCGGAAGCGCGAGTCCGGTGCTGAAGAACATCTTCGCGCCGCGGTTCGAAGGCATCCAGGATTTCTGTGCCGGGCTGCTCGACGTGTTGAAGAACCTGCGGCTCGCCCTGGCTGAGGGGCGTGAAGCAGCAGCGGCGGACGAGGTGGAATTTGAATACTTCTACGCGCTGTTCCTGCTCGTGCAGCGGCTGCAGGATCTCGTTGAGGCGAGCGGCGTAGCACTGGAGCTTTCGACCTTCTGGCGGTTGCTCAGGGCGGAGATCGACCGCGCGCGGGTGCCGTTCTACGGCGAGCCGCTGAAGGGGTTCCAGGTGATGGGGCTTCTCGAGACGCGCGCGCTTGATTTCAAGAACGTGATTATTCTATCCGCGAACGAGGGGGTGCTTCCCGCGGGAAAGACGCGCCGCGGATTTATCCCTCACGAGGTGCGCCGGCTGTTCGGCCTGCCGGGCTACGATTCCCATGACGCCATGTATGCCTATAATTTCTACCGGCTCCTCTGCCGGGCTGAGAATATCCACATCTTCCATAACACCGAGCATGACGAACACGGCGCGAAGGCCGGCAAGAGCCGGTTCCTGGAACAGCTCTTGTTCGAGTATGCGAAGAAGAACGCGAACGCATCCGTGACGAAGCGGATCGCGGTCTTCAGCGCGCGGAGCGCGAGGAGGGAGCCCATCGAGGTTGCGAAGAGCCCGAAGACGCTGGAAGCGATGCTGGACAAGACGTACTCTCCCACGATGATCGGCGTGTTCCTGGAATGTCCGCTCAAGTTCTACTTCAAGGAGGTGCTGGGCCTCGAGGAGCCTGAGGACGTGCGCGAGCACGCCGACGTCGGCGCATTCGGGAGCGCGGTTCACCGCGCACTGGCCGACCTGTACAGGCCGTACGTCGGCAAGACGGTCACAAAGAAAGAGATCGCGGCGATGTCACGCCGCGCCCGCGAGGCCGCGGAGAAGGGATACAGGTTCGTGCTGAAAATAGGAACGGCCGACCGGCTGCGCGGGCGGAACTTCCTATATGTGAGGATTATTGAGGAGCTCGTCGCCGGGTTCCTCGAAGGTGAAGGCCGGCGGCCGCCGTGCGAGATATTGGACATCGAGAGCGACAAATACCGCTCATCGGTTCGGGTCTCGATGGCCGGGACGATGCGCGAGCTGGCGCTGTGCGGCAGAATCGACCGCGTGGACGCGTGCGACGGGCTCGTGAGGGTCATAGACTACAAGACAGGCACGCCGGGGTCATTGAAGCTGGACTGGGACCGGCAGGCCGCGCCCGGGGAGGCGCGGGCGGGGTTTGTGGCAGGGCTGGGGAAGAAGCAGGAGGCGGTGCAGCTCCTCGTCTATTTCTGTCTCCTGGCCGAAAGCGAGCTGCTCAAGCGATCGGGCGACGGGGCCAGGCTCGGGGTCTACGCGTTTGGCTCGGGCGGGTACAGGTTCCTTCACAAGGACCGAACGGACGAGAGCGGCTCACGGCTGCGCGCCGGCGACAAGAAAGCCGTACGCGAGCGGCTGCAGACCGTATTCGAGGAAATGTTTGACAAGGACCGCCCATTCGTCCAGTGCGAGGACGACGACACGTGCGAAAGATGCGCGTACAAAGACCTTTGCTGCCGGTAGCGGCGCTGGGGCATACGCGTCCGAGAAAATCCTTGGACGCGCGACATGGCGAACGGACCGAGGGAGGTGGTACCCCCACGGGGATTTGAACCCCGGTCTCAAGACTGAGAATCTTGCATCCTAGGCCACTAGACGATGGGGGCAGCTTTTGAGTTTCTCGCGCCGGATGTCGATGGAAGGATAGCAGAAAGCGCTGGGAGAGTCAAGAAAAACAGGGCGGGACAGCCTGGCGTCGTTGCGACAGGAGAGAAGATGTCGACACAAGCAGAGAGGAAGACCCCCCGGTCGGCTCGGCCCGCCCGGACGACCGCGTGTGCGTTGCTCATCCTCGTTCTCGTCTCCTGTGGCGGCGGCACGGATCCGAGCGCGGCCGCGAAAAAGAAGCTACGCTTCGCCATGCCGGGCGAGCCCCAGACGCTTGACCCCGCCTTGATGACCGGCCTCTCAGAGATAAACCTGGCGACAGACCTGTTCGAGGGGCTCATGCGGTTCGATCCGAAAGGGGGCGACCCGCTCCCGGGCGTCGCGGAGACGTTCGAGGTATCGCCGGACGCGCTTGTCTACACTTTCCACCTGCGCAAGTGCGCGTGGTCGGACGGCAGCCCGCTCACGGCGCGGGATTTTGTGACCTCCTGGCGGCGCGTACTCGAGCCTGTAACCGCGTCAAAATACGCGGGACAACTGTACTGTATCGAGGGCGCGCGCGCATTCAACGCGGGCGAGGAGAAGGACTTCTCGAAGGTAATGATCGAGGCGGTCGATGATGCCACGCTGAAGGTCCGGCTTCACGCGCCAACCCCGCACTTCCCGTTTCTCGTCGCTTCGCCCGTGTATGCGCCAGTGCATGCCGCGACCGTCGAGAAGTTCAAGGACCGATGGACCTTGCCGGAGAATATTGTATCCAACGGGCCGTTCGTCCTGAAAGAGCACAGGCTGAACTCCGTCATCAGGCTCGAACGCAACCCGCGGTACTGGGACACGGCGGCGGTCAAGCTTGATACGATCGAGGCAATGCCGGTCGAGCACGACGAGACCGCGTTCTCTATGTACGAGGTCGGCGACCTCGACTGGCTGCGGACGATCCCGTTCAGCAAGGTCGAACGCGTCTCTCAACGCGTGGACTTCTGCTGTACTCAGGCGCTCGAGACGGTGTTCCTCCGGCTGAACGTCTCAACGCCGCCGTTCGACGACCCCAGGGTCAGGAAGGCCTTTGCGGCCGGCACGGACCAGGAGGCGATCTGTGCGAAGCTATTGAAGTCGGGTCAGCAGCCCGCGCGCTGTTTCGTTCCGCCCGTCCTGTGGAGGCCCGCATCGGCGCCAGGGGAGGAACAGGGCGCGTCCACGCCGGACCTCGCCACTCCCTGCAAGGGGATCGGGTTCGATCCCAGCGAGGCGAAGCGGCTGCTGAAAGAGGCAGGTTACCCGGAGGGGCACGGATTCCCGGAGGTCACGCTTATCTACAGCACGAGCGAGAATATCCGGCTCGTGGTCGAACTGCTCCAATGGCAGTGGAAACAGAACCTGGGCGTGCGGGTGTCACTTGTGAACATGGAGCGGAAGGCGTACTTCGAGGCGATGAAGGAGCGGCGCTACAACCTGGCGTATTCGAGCTGGGTTGGCGACTACCCGGACCCGCAGACGTTCCTGGATGTCTTTCGCTCGGACAGCGGGACGAACCGCACGGGGTGGTCGAACGCGGAGTACGACAGGCTCGTCACGGCAGCTGGCGTGGAGCTTGACAAGGAAAAGCGGCGCGCCCTGTTTGCCCAGGCGGAGAGACTGCTGGTCGAAGACGAATGCCCGGCCGTCATGCTCTACTTCGGGTCCAACAGCTTCCTGTTGAACAAGAAGGTGAAGGGCGTCTCCCCGAACGCGCTCGGACTGTACCCGCTGCGCGACGCGGCATTGGAGTAGCGGCGCATCGGCAGGTTCGGCGCTCGGGCATCAACAAGGTCAACGGCGCCGGTCCGGCTTCTACGGCAGCTCGAGCACTCCACCCGCGGTTGTCTTCACGAAATAGCCGCAGAACGGCTCAATGTCGAAGTTGTTCGTCCCCGACGGCACGGGGTGCACCAGCCAGCCCGGATTCCATTTCATGATCTGGGTACAGTTGCCCGCGCCGGTGAAGGCGTTGATGACCTGGCCCAACTGCTCCGCCGTATGGCCGGCCAGAGGCACGCCGATCACGGTCCAGCCGGCGTTGAGTTGAATAGAGACACTGAAGACCGGCAGACCGGTCACCGTCAGCGTGGAAGGCTGACTGCACAATACGAAGTAACCGAAGCCCAGCTCAATTTCGAAATCGTTCGTTCCGGACGGCACCGGGTGGACGAGCCAGCCCGGATTCCATTTCATAACCTGCGTGCACAGGCCGCCCTGTGCGTTGATCTCCTGCGCCAGGCTCTCGGCGGAGTACGGCGCCAGCGGCTCGAGCGGCAGGCTGATCAGGTTCCAGCCTGCCGCGAGGGAGACGGATGCATCCGCAACGCCCGCGGCGGCCGCGGCAATCTGACCGTCAGACAGGGCGCTCGCGTAGAACCGCACGCTGTCGAGGTCGCCTGAGAACGGCTCCAGCGGCCCGACAGGATCGAGGGCGCCAATGACGAGGCTCTTCTGCGGCCAGACGTTGATGTGTGCGGCCGTGATGTCCGGAACCGAGGCGCACAGCTCGCCATCGACGAAAAGATCGCACATGTGGGCGTCCATCCTGCGTCGACACGCGACGTGATGCCAATCACCGTCGCTCACCAGACATTCGCCCTGCGCAACGACCTGTGTTCCCGCATCGTCCCTGATCCCGAACTCGAGCGCTGCCGAACCTGTGATCCGCAGCCACAGTGCACCGCTGTCGGCCGTATCGAACCCGAAGACTGTCTGCGGATTCTCAGAAACGGTCCGAACCCACGCGCAGGCGGTAAACTCGTTCGAGGCGCCCCAGGCGGGACGCAGATCCGTCGCAAGCACATCATCACCGTCGAAATGCAGGCAGGCGCCGCCCGCGGGCGACAGAGAATCGGCTGCGAGCCAGTTCGCGCCGGCCAGCGTGCCAACACAACCGGACAAGGCGTCCGTTGCGATAGCGCCGGTTCCCTCGTTGAACAGCCAATGGACCTTCGTCTCACGGACCACCTGTATGGCGTCCGTCTCGCACAGGCCGGCGGTGTCCCATGCGGCCACCTGGATCAGGTTCACACCGGGCCTGAGGGCGAGGTCCGGGATCGTCCACGATACGCTTCCTTGCGCAACGCCGCTCGCACCGGTGGCGGCGTTGTGCCACGTTATGTTGACGATACCCTCGTTGTCGCTCGCCGTGCCGGCGACGTTGACGCTCGCGTGGGCGGTGAAGAACATCTCTTCGCTCGTCGGACCGGTGATCTCGATCTGCGGCGGCTGCGAGTCGGCGAAGCTGGCCGTGATGCTCTTCGACGAATTCATCGTTACCGTGGTCTCCAGGGCGGCGGGGTTCGCGACGGGACCGGTCCATGACACGAACTGGTAGCCGACGGCCGCGTTCGCCGTCACGATCACTTCGGTATCCGGCTCGTACTTCGCCGAACCGTTGGTGGAAGGCGTGGCCGGGTTGTTCCCGGCGGGCGAGCGGGAAATCGTCCCTCTATTCGAGAAATTCACATTCCAGGTCAGAGTATGCAGGACGATTCCGCTCATGTAGCCGAACCTCATTTCGGGCACCGTGCCCTGTTGCTGCGTATACAGCCCGGAGTCGAAGGGCCAGGGGCACATGGAATCGGCATAGCCGGCAAACGTCCGGTTCGGCAATCCGGTTCGCACGTACATTCCGCCGTTGGTCAGCCACTCGTTGTCGTCGCGGGTCAGGTCGATGTAAATGTTGCTTGTGCCGTTCCAGGTGAACGGCGTGGTGAAGTTGAACATGGTCCATTCGCCGGTCGTCGTGACCACGCCGGTCGGGCCGAAGACGTCCGTCCAGTCGGAAGCTGTGAACGAAGTGCATGTGGAGCTGGCCGTGTGCTGCATCCTGATTCTGAAATCGGCCAGGTTGGGCCTTCCGTGCTTCTGGTAGCAGTGCAACCCGAGCTGCACGATCTTGGCGGAAGGGGTCAAGCCCGCGGCGCTCAATTCGGACGCAAGGATGACCGTCTGCGCGCGGCTGTCCTCGTAGTAGGTGTTGAACGGGTCTTCGGGGTTCAATGAGCCATTCCCCCACAGCATTCCGCCGGCGCCGGCCGCGAGTTCCTCAACGATGATGGCCGAGGAATCGTCGTCGGCGATGAGCACCGTCAGCGGGGCGATCGCCACGCCTGCGTAGGCCGGGTCCGAGCTCGCAGCGGCGTGAGCGATGATCCCGACGTGGTCCCATTCGAGATCGGAGTCGTCGACGGCGGCCACGACCACGTTCTGAGGGAGATTCCAGTCGTCCGGAGTGAAGGTCAGCGTCGTCGGCATCGCGGTAACCTCGGTGTCCGGCGTGACGGTGATCACGACGTTGGCCGTCGGCTGCGTGGCCAGGACGATGGTATACGAATCCATCGCGCCCGCTTCGGCCACTTGCGTGGAACCGTCGGATTCCACGAGCAGCGCACCGGAGGTCGTTCCGACAAAGTCGATGCCCCACTTGTTCCCGCAGGTCGAGGTCCCGTTGGCGGAACTTCCCGTGCTTATCGTCTGGGCACTGAATATGCACCCGGACTTGCTCGGCATCAAGTAGTATTGCGAGCCCGACGGCACGCCGACGAGCGCATAGATGCCCGAGGCGTTTGTGGTGGCCTGGTAGATTCCTCCGCCCGTTCTTGTTGCCGTGACGACTGCATCTGCCACCGGCCCCCCGGTCAGGCTTGTGATGCGGCCGCTGATGACCTCGCCGGCGCCTGCCGTGCGTATGTTATATATGCAATCGCCGATGACGTTGTAGCCGAGGACCGTGGGCAGGTTGTACCAGGCGTCCGAAGAGCCGGCCCAACCCATGTTGAGGTGATGGTACCACGTGCCCAAATCCCGTCCGTAGCCGTCGCACACGATCGCGTGACCGCCACCCGCGGAGAAGTTGTAGATGCCGAACAGGGTGGGAAGCCCGCCGTCCAGGTTGGTGTTCACCATGTTGTACAGGTTGTTTCCCGTGAGCCCGGATGAATAGTCGCAGCCCCAGATCGCGTTGGCATAGCCGAATGCGCCTGTCAGTCCGCTGGCGGCGTCGGACATGTACGCCCCGGACCCGCCCGACGCGTATTGCATGTGAGCGGAGACGCCCGCATCGTGGCAGATCGCGCCGATCGCCTCGCGCTGCGCCGTCGAAATGCCGGCGGTGGGAATGAGCACCATGTCCGTCCACTGATACGCGCCGCCCGAACCGTCCCCGCCGCGCAGACTGCGCGAAGAGGCGGTTCCGCTCACATATATGGTGTACGGGCCGCAATTGACCGGCTGGGGCGGATACTGATAGTAGCGCATCAACTGGGCCATCGCCGTGGCCACGCAACCGCAGACGTAGCCGTTCGGCGTATAGTAGTTGTAGCAGGGCTGGCCCCCGACACTGCTCTGACTCCACTTGCTCTGGATGAGAGGCGCCACGCGCACCTCGGAGACGCCGCCAAGACTGCCGGCAATCGGTGCGCCACCTTCACCGCAGATGCCGAGTTCGGCCCATTTCTGCTTGGCGCGCACACTGTCCGCGCGCATGACACCGGACCTGGCCTGCTCCAGCCTGACGGTATCGACCCGGCGCTTGAGGTCCCTGTTCAACAGGACCACCAGCGGATTCTCCGGCGAAGGGTCATACGTGCCGGTGGGAGAGAAAACTATGATCGGTTCGATCCAGTCGTCAGCCGAGGTCACCACGAAACCCTCGGGTTGGAGACTGACAACGTAGAACATGGTCATCCCGTCGGCGTCCTTGAACGCATCGACTCTCTTAGTGTTCCCCGGCATGTCTGTCCCCAACGGCCTCTTGCCGGCGTTCAGTCGCCCCTTGGCCGCGATCTCGGCCTTGCGGGCATCCACGCTGTCCGCCAAGGCGATCTGGACGGAGGAGAACAACACGCACAGGATGATCGCCAACGCCCGCGCCCAACCCCCAATGCAACGCGAAGCGTCTTTTCTCATCGCTACCCTCACTTGGTTGTCCCTGCCGGACGGCGATGTCGGCACTTCTTCAAGTGACTGATGCCTGACTTCGCAGAAGGGACAGAACACATCATACGCAGGAGCTCTGTTTCGTGTATTCACTGTTTCTACCCCACCAATAAAGCGTGCCATGAAAGATCTCAAAGCGTACCTACGCAATGCTCGTGCCAGAAGGCGTTCCAAGACGGTGGCGAATGGCAGCCACAACGCCTTGCTCAGCAAGACAATGTGAAGAGCCAAGTTTCGGCGATGACTGGCAGAGTGACGTGTCGCACAAGTGTTACAGTGTCTCAGATGAGAATCACTTGTCGCGGCCGTAGCGCGGTCATCGGTGCGGAGCAAGGAGAAAGCCATGTCCCAAGCCATAACGTTGGGTGGGATAAGCTTTTAGGCGCACAACGTGAAAGACAAGATCAAGCCCACGAACCAACGGGAATGACTTTCGGTACTGTTGAGCGCGGACCAACGTGTATCCAGACTGCGACACCTGTGGGTGGAGTCCGAGAGCTCGGGGAAAGTTGCCTGGATTTGAGAGCCTGGACGGGCTAGGATTCCGGTTTCTCGGCGGGCGGAGAGTCGTCTTCGAAAAGTGGCACGAGTGGCGGGTCCTTTGTCTGTGACGAAGTAAGCGAGGTGAGGTGGTGTCTACGCAGCAGCCTGTGGAGGTGAGTGCGGTTTATCCCTGCGGCTTCGGCTGCTCTTGAGACGTTCCCGTCAGTGCTTGACAGGAGCCTGGTCAGGAATTTCCTCTCACTCTCGGCCTTCTGCGCGTGAGCTACCCTGATGAACTCGGTGTACGTTCGCGGAGGCGGATTCGAGTCGATTCGCGAGCTGGCGGAGCGGATCTCGGGCGGCAGGTCGGCACGCGTGATCCGGTCTCCTCTACACAGCAGGACCGCCTGGCTTATGGCGCTTTCGAGTTCCCTGATGTTGCCCGGAAAATCATAGCACAACAGGTGGCGCATGACATCCGGGGCCAGGCTGCTGACCGTCTTGGAGTGTTCCTGGTTCGCTTTCGAGATGAAGAACTCCACCAGGATGGGGATATCCTCGCGTCTGTGTCGCAACGGTGGAAGGACGACCTCAACGACCTTGATTCGGTAGTACAGGTCCTCCCTGAAGCGTCCGCTCTTGACAAGGTCCTTGAGGTTCGCGTTCGAAGCTGCGACGATCCTCACGTCGACGTGGCGGAGCGAGTCTTCGCCGACCCGCTGGATCTCGCCGAACTGCAGAACGCGCAGGAGCTTCACCTGGAGCGAGAGCGGGATTTCCGCGATCTCGTCGAGGAAGACCGTGCCGCCGTTGGCCGTCTCGAGCTTTCCGGCGCGGTCGTCCGTGGCGCCGGTGAAGGCGCCGCGCTTGTGTCCGAAAAGCTCCGATTCGACCAACCCCTCCGCGATCGCGGAGCAGTTCAGTGCGAGGAACGGTCTGTTTGCCCTGTTGCTGGACTCGTGGATGGCGAGCGCGATGAGCTCCTTGCCCGTGCCCGATTCACCCTGTATCAAGACAGGCGTCTTGCTTGCCGCGATGCTCTGGACCTTGGTGAGAACCGCGGTCATCGCGGGGTTTATTCCGACAACACCCTTATACTCCACCATGGCGGGACAGTCAACCGCAACGGGTGTAAGAAAAAAAGGGAAGCATCTGACCCACAACTCGTTTTCGCGACAGACGCGAAGCGCGGCTGCCGGCCCTTTCCGCGCTCGAGTTCCTGCCGGATTTCGCCGCTCTTTACGCCTTTCTGGTACGATTCCGTCGTTTCGAAAAAAGCGCGCCGCGGCTGTCTCCGGCAGCGTCACGCCTACTTTACACGAAGCGCGCAGCGGTGTCAACAAGTTGCGGCAAGCCCGCGCGGAAGGTCAGCACGCAGGCGTCTCGTCATGCGCCGGCGGCCGGAACATCAACCAGAGGACCCAGGTACCACCGACAAGACATACCAGCATGGACAACGTCGCCGCCGCCCTGAGAAGGAACCCGATCGTCGTGTCCGCAGAGAGAAGCCCCAGCTTGCCGAGCAAATAATGCCAGTCGTGCTGGACCGGCCGGCCGAACGGGCTCAACAGTTGCAGCGACTGGGCGCGCGCATCGGAAGCATAGATGGCCACGTCGAAGAGGTTCGTCGACAGCCAGCCGAAACAGACCGCAATGGCGAAGAAATCGCGCTGTCGATAGAACATCGCGACGGAGATTATCGGGGCAAGACACTGCGCGACCGTCCCGCCCGCCATCCCGATGAACTCGCCGAGGAGCTCGAAGACGAAATGGCCCAGCTCGTGGATGCCGAGGTTCAGCGAGCTGAACAGGCTCGTGTACTCCGAATCTGCCAAGCTTCTGACGAGTATGTATGCGAACCAGGCGAGCAGGGGGAGCCGGACCAACCAGAGCCGCCCGCGGCACCAGCGGTCGATCTCTTCACGCAGCAAGCCAAGCGCCTCTTTCACCCTGGACACGAAACGGCCCCTGAAAATCTCTCTGACGCTTCAGAACAGCGCGACGCTCCGAACCGTCGGGTCCGGCATTGAGAGAGTTAGTCCAGCCGCACGAAATTCTTTCCCGGCAGTTGTTTCGCCAGTTTCCTCAGCTCCAGCGACAGGAGTTTTGCGGAGACTGTTCCCGGGGTGAGCTGCGATTCCGAGATGAGGTCGTCGATCGGTTTCGGATCGCTGGAGAGCAGGGAGAGGAGCAATTCCTCCGCCGGCGACAACCCGGGTGGAGCAGGTCGCTTTACTGCGTCGGCCCCGTCCGGCCCGCGAAAGCTCGCAAACCCGCGCAGCTCCTCGAGAACGTCTTCTACATCCTGGACTAGCTTCGCGCCGCGCTTGATGAGGTTATGGCAGCCGATGCTCTGCGGGCTGTCGATCTTGCCCGGCACGGCGAAGACCTCGCGGTTCTGCTCCAACGCCCAGTCCGCGGTGATAAGCGCGCCGCTCCGTTCGCCGGCCTCGACCACCAGCACGCCGAGCGACATCCCGCTGACGATCCGGTTCCGGCGCGGGAAGTTCCGCGCGTCCGGCGGAGAACTCATCGGCATCTCAGAGATGATCGCGCCGTGTTCGCACATTCGTTCCGCAAGCTTGCGATTCTCGTCCGGATAGATCTTCAGAAGCCCGCTGCCGAGCACGCCGCAGGTTGCGCCCTTCGCGCGCAGCGCGCCCTGGTGCGCGTGCGTGTCGATCCCGCGGGCAAGACCGCTGATAACACACGCGCCGCGCCCTGCGAGAGCGGCCGAAAGCTTCTCCGCCTGCTGCTGGCCGTAGAACGTCGGCCTGCGCGACCCGACGACGGCAATGCAGGGCATGCCGGCCTCCGGCAAGGCGCCCTTCACGTACATCAGTAATGGGTGATCAAAGACCGTCTTCAACAGAACGGGATACTCGTCGCTGGAGTACGCCACGATCCTCGCCCCGGCCCTGGCGACGAGATCGAGCTCCTTCAGGTACTTTCCCTTGTCCCGTATTTCAGCGAACTCGCCAGCGAGAATCGGGCCGATCCCCTGGACGGACTGCATCTGCTTCGCGGTGGCCTTGCGCAGTGCATCGAGCGAGCCGAATGCCTTCAAAAGACGCCGGAAAAGGACCGTGCCGATCCCCTTGACCATGTTGAGGGCGACAAGCACTTCCAGCTCTGAACGGGAAAGAGACATGAGGAAAGACGAAAGAACGGAAAAACGGAAGAACGAAAGAACCGGGTTCCAGAATCCGAAAGCAACAGCCGAAGCAGCCCCACCGCGCGCCCGGCCCGCACAATTCACGAATTGGACTTCACGCAAAGACCGAACCGGCAAGCCTGTCAGGGCAACAGAGTTCGTAGTAAGGCACGGAGCCGCAGCGGAGTGCCGTTCCGCCAGAGACGCCACTCCGCTGCGGCTCCGTGGCTTACTACAAACGCTAAGACGCCACCCCTACTATGCGGCCTCGCCCTCGGGCAAGCAGGCGACCTACTCCGAAATTGAAAGTTGAAGCTCTACTAGCCGAGCGCCGTGAGCACGTCGGGGGTCTTGACATCATCCACGACGATCGCCTCGCCGATGGCCTTCGGAAGGGCGAAGCGCATCCTGCCCGCGGACACCTTCTTGTCGAGCAACATGAGATGGACGAGCTGGTCGGGCTGCACGTGCGATTGTTTTGTCGGCAGGCCGAGCCACCCCAGGAGCGCGCCGAGCCGGTCCTCTACCTCCGGCGCGGCCAGGCCGAGCTTCACGGCCAGCCGCGTCTCACACATCAGCCCTATCGCAACCGCCTCGCCATGGCGGAACTTCGAGTAGGCAGTCGCCGCCTCGAGCGCGTGCGCGACCGTGTGGCCGAAGTTCAGGATCGCGCGCAGACCTTTCTCGCGTTCGTCCGCGGCGACGATATCGGCCTTTATGGCGATACACGTCGACACAACGTGCTCGAGCGCGCGCGGGTCGAGCGATAACACCGCGTCGTGGCGCTGTTCCAGGTATGCGAAGAGCTCGAGGCTTCGGATCATTCCGTACTTGACCACCTCGCCGAGTCCGGCGACGTACTCCTCGTTGGGCAGGGTGTACAGGACCTGCGGGTCAGCAAGGACGACCACCGGCTGGTAGAACGTGCCGACGAGGTTTTTCACGACGGGGTGGTTTACCGCCACCTTCCCGCCGACGCTGGAATCGACCTGGGCGAGCAGCGAGGTCGGCACCTGAACAAAAGGCACGCCGCGCATGAAGGTTGCGGCGACAAAACCGACCAGATCGCCCACGACCCCGCCGCCGAGCGCGACCAGCGCGGAGGTGCGGTCTATGCCCATCATTAGCAGTACGTCGAACAACTGAGCGTACATCCCCAGCGATTTCTGCATCTCGCCCGGGGGGATGTTGAAGACGCGGAAATCGTACCCCGCGCCGATGAGCGATTCGACGACCTTGTCGCCGTACAGCTTTCCCACGTTCCGGTCGGCAATGACCATGATGCGGGTCTGTGTGGGCAGGATACCCGTCAGGTGCCGGCCGATCTCGGTGATGAGCCCGTTTTCGACCCGGACCTCGTAGGCGCCTGAGGGGGCATTGACGATCAGAGATTTCATGTGTTGTCGTGCAAATGCGGGGCTGCGGAGTAACCCTTCAACCCCGAGATGGGAAGGCGCTCAAAAAGAACCGCGGATGAACGCGGATGGACACCGATAGACTCGCCGGTTTCTGTGCATCCGTACTACTACGCAGCAAAGTCCTGCTTTGCTGGCAAGATTTTCTCTGGGGTGTAAGA
>JAVHLO010000109.1 GCA_031082105.1 Planctomycetota bacterium | reverse complement strand
TGGAAAAATCCTGTGCCGAGGCAAAGAGGAACGTCAAAGGCTTCACAAACGAGGCGCTCGAGGCGCTGAGGCAATACTCGTGGCCCGGCAACGTGCGCGAGCTCGCCAATGTCGTCGAAAGGGCGGTCGTCCTCTGCGCGGGCGAGAACATCGGTCCGGCCGACCTGCCGGCCGAGATCGGCGGGGCCGGCGGCAAGGGCGCGACAGTCGAGCCTCGGTTCGGCGAAGACGCGATCGCCCGGCTGATGACGTTCGAAGAGGCGGAGAAGGCGCTCGTCATCAAGGCGCTGAAACACACCGGAGGCAAGAAGGGGGAAGCGGCAAAGCTGCTCGGCATATCCTGGCCCACGCTCAACAAGAAGATCGCCGACTACGGGATCGAGGTCTAGCCGTAGTCTGAAAGCGACCACAGAGGCAAAGAGAACACGAGAAATCCCGTCGAGATTCGCTCTCTGTGCTCTCTGTGTCTCTGTGGTTGTTTTGATCACCCGCCCAGGAATTGAAAGCCGCTTTCAGTCGCGCGCGCGGGGATTGAAAGATTCTTTAGCCTCCAAGACACCGCCCGGCTCATGCCCGAAACCGTCCCCTGAGATCGCGTCAGAATAACCGGCGTCAGATCAAGCAGTCCGGCCACGTCCCTCTCTGATTCGATTCGCCCCCCTCTTGCGGCACGGAGCTTGCATTGTATGGGGAGTATTTGGTAGAATCCGTACACACTGATCGGGAGAAGTTGAATGAACCTCACGTGTGCCAAATGCGGGCGTAAATTCACGGTGGAGCCGCAGCCGGATGTGCTGGATTTCACTTGTCCGGGATGCACCGGCCTCGTGCCGAACCCGAACGCGCAGACCATGAAGTACGGGACGGATGTCCCTTCGCCGGCGGGCGCGGGTCAGGCGGGGACGAACCTGCCGACGCTGGAACCCGGCACGATGCTCGGCGGGTTCCGCGTGCTGGAGTTCATCGGCCGGGGCGGGATGGGCGCCGTCTACAAGTCGCTGCAGGTCTCGCTCAACCGCGTCGTCGCCATCAAGGTGCTGCCGGCCGACCTTTCCGCCAGCGCGGATTTCATCGCGCGGTTCGAGCGCGAATCGAGCACGCTCGCCGCGCTCAACCACCCGAATATCGTCCAGATAATCGACCGCGGCATCCACGAGGGCGCATATTATTTCGTGATGGAATACGTCGACGGCGTCAGCCTTCGCTCGCTGCTCGCCCGCAAGAAGCTGCCGCCCGAGGAGGCGCTGAGACTCGTGCCGGCCCTCTGCGACGCGCTCGAGTACGCGCACGTGCAGGGGATCGTTCACCGCGATATCAAGCCGGAGAACATATTGCTCGACAAGCAGGGCCGCGCGAAGATCGCGGATTTCGGGCTCGCGAAGATAGTGGGGCTGGAACACATCACGCAGGGGATCACGCACACGAACATGATCATGGGCACGATGAACTACATGGCGCCGGAGCAGCAGAGCGATCCCAAGCGCGTGGACCACCGCGCCGACATCTTCTCGATGGGCGTGGTGTTCTACGAGATGCTGACCGGTGAGCTCCCGGTCGGCAGGTTCCCGCTCCCGTCGAGCAAGATCCAGGTCGACGTGCGGCTGGACGAGATCGTGTTGAAGGCGCTCGAGCGCGAACCCGAACGGCGCTATCAGAAGGCGAGCGAGATGGGCACGCAAGTGACGCAGTTCGTCGATTCGCGCGCTACGGTCCGGCCCGCTGCGATCGGGACTTCATCGGTCTCCGAACCCGCCGATATTCCCGAGCCGCCGAAGGCCGCCAGACCCCCGAAGGCTCCCGAGGCGCCGTCCGCAAAGGAGGCCGCGTCTCGGGCCGGTGATGCCGCCGCAACCCCGTCGGCAGGTCCACAAGGTGCGGAAGCCGCGCCGGGCGCGGGCGCTCCCGCCGCAAGCGGCGTCGGTGCCGGTGCGGGGCTCACCGGGACATTCCTGAGCCGGCGTGCCGTGTCGGCGTTCCGCTGGACCTACAAGGGGTTGCTCGTGACCTTCGTGCTGTTGACCGGCATTGCGGGGATTGCTCGCCCGCTGACGACCGCGGCGTTCTGGGTGGCGTTGTTCTTCGGGCTCTTCGGACTCCTCAAGTCCATCCGCGGGCTCAAGGAGTGCGCCGCGCGGCCCGGGATCGTGAGAGGATTCGGCTTTGCGGCCTTCGCGCTGTCGGCGAGCATCTTCCTCGTTGCCGCGACCTTCGAGATCGCCCATTGCGAGCGGCCTGTTGCGCCTGTCGCCGTGTCCGGGCCGGAGGGGGACGCTATCGCCACGACAACGGCGGCCGGGACTTCCAACGTGGGGCATTCGCTCGAAAGAGGCATCAACTCATTGTTCTTCGTCCTGATCGTGGCCGTATTCATCATCTGGATGATGATCGACATCACGACCCGATACAGGGAGGCGCTGGTGAAGCCGGGCGGGTTCCTGGGCGCCTCGTCCATATTCGCATGGCTCTGCCTGGTGTCGCTGGTGACGGCTGCGTTGATCGTGCTGGGGTTCACTGTGTTCTCGTCGTTCGCGTTCCCGCACGGCGCCTTTGCCAGCAGGCCGAACGACTTCCTCCGGCCGCTGGTGCTCTATTTCGTCATGGCCTTGCCGTCCCTCCTGTACTTCTGGGTAGTCTACTCACCGACCATCGGCTACGGAACGAAGGGCGGAACCAGGTGCGTCATCGACATCGGCGGCTGCCGGCATTCGACGGAGACGATAAAGGCCGGGGTGGCGGGCGGCGAACCGATCACGCTCCAGCCAAACGACCGGATAGTCGTGGAGTCCATGAGCGGAGACGTCGAGGTCACCGGCTCCAATGATGAAGGCGTGAAGGTGGCAGCCGACGGGTCGTTCTCGACGGACAGAGAGGGTGACGCGCTCGTCATCAAGTCCATGTCCGACGACCTGCATGTGACCATTCCGAGATCGCGGTCCGTCGAAGTGCAGACGGTGAGCGGGGAGATCACATTATCCGACCTTTCCGGCGGCAAAGTACACGTAGAGACGGCCAGCGGGTCGATCGATGCGAAGCACATCTCCGGCGCGTTCCATGTCAATACCGCGAGCGGAGACATGAACATCGAAGGCCTGGAGTCGACGGATGTAGATCTGGAGACTGCGTCCGGCGACGTCGAGGTCGAGGACTTCCGTTTCGCCGGAGGCAAAGGAAAGATCTCGTCGTTCTCCGGCGACGTTTGTGTGCGGTGCGCGGCGGGCGTCTGCCATTTCAAGTATGAGCTTCGATCTACCAGCGGCGACCTGTCCGATCCGCACGGCCAAACGGGCGAGGGCGGTGACTTGCGCGGAACGGTCGGGAACGCGACCGGGATGCTCGATCTATCAAGCACGTCTGGCGATGTGGAGCTCGCGTAGGCGGCGCAATGGGCCGGCTCGCAATGACATGAAGATGTGCATCCGTCAAGACACCCACGAGTGGCGCGGCCGGGGAGTCGTCGGTATTGTTCAGGAATTGTCGCCTCGGTGACACTGCCAATATCCTCTCTGTTGAAACATACGCAGATGAAAGCAATGCTGCTCCGCAAGCCCGGCCCGATCGCGCGGGATCGCCTCGGACTCGAGGAAGTCCCGACTGCCCGGCCCGGACCCGGCGAGGTGCGGATAAAGGTCCGCGCGTGCGGGGTCTGCCACACCGACCTCCACACGTGTGAAGGCGAGTTACCCGGCGGGAAGCTGCCGGTCATTCCCGGCCACGAGATCGTGGGCGTTGTGGACGAGCTTGGCCAGGGGGTGAGGCGATGGCAGGTCGACGACCGGGTTGGCGCGGCGTGGCTTCACCGCGCGTGCGGCGCGTGCGATTTCTGTGCGCGCGGCAACGAGAACCTCTGTGAGGGCGCGCTCTTCACGGGCCACACCGCGGACGGCGGGTACGCGGAGTATTTCCTTGCCCCTGCGGATTTCATCTATCCGATTCCACGAGGCTTCTCGGACCGCGAAGCGGCGCCGCTGCTCTGTGCTGGGATCGTCGGGTATCGCGCGCTGCGCCTTTCGGACCTCAAGCCGGGCGGGCGGCTGGCGGTCTTCGGGTTCGGGGCGTCGGCTCACATCTGCGTGCAGGTCGCGCGTCACTGGGGTTGCGAGGTCTTGGTCTTCACGCGGAGCGCGGAACACCAGGAGCTTGCGCGGAAACTCGGGGCCGCGTGGGTGGGTCAGGCCGGCGAGGAACCGCCGCGGAAGGCGGACAGCGCAATTATATTCGCGCCTGCCGGCGATCTCGTCGCGGTCGCGCTGGAGTCGCTACGGAAGGGGGGAACGCTCGCGCTCGGCGGGATCCACATGAATGAGATCCCGCCGCTCGACTACAACAGGCATCTCTACTATGAGCGGACGATCCGGAGCGTGGCGAACAGCACGAGACAGGACGGCCATGACCTGCTGAGGATCGCCGCGGAGATCCCGATCCGCGTCGAGACCGTCCCGTTCCCGCTGGAGAAGGCGAACGAAGCGCTGCGCCATCTGAAGGCCCGGCAGGTCACCGGTGCAGCGGTACTCGAGCCGTGAGGTTCACCCCTTGCCGACCATCGAACCGACGACTTGAAGACCGCCGGAGATGCCTCGCGAGAGGCGACGCAAGTTCCTCAGGAACGGACTCCGGCTCTCCGGGGGCATGCTCCTGTGATCCGCCTGCGGCCAGAACGCGCCGGCAACAAAACTCAACCGCTCCAGCCAGCCGCGCATCATCGCCGAGTACGCCAGCCAGTTCAGCCCGACCTTGCGGACGCCGCGACAAAAAAGGCGTTCAAGCAACAGCTCGCTTCCGTACCGGTTCGGCGGCTCGAGCCGTTCCATCAGCCCGGCCGGCAGCGGCAGCCCCAGCGCCACTGACGCGAACTTCAAACCGAAATACGCCGCCCGGTCGAGGTTGAACCGCTTCGCGTCGTCCGCGAATCTCGCCAGCCAGAAATCGGGCGTGGACCCGAGCCCCGGGCCGAGTCCCGGCCCGGACATCCCCGGGTTCGATTTTCCAGAAAGATGCCCGTTCTTGTCATGCCCCGACCACGGTCGGGGCATCCCCTTCGCCCTCAGACAAGGAGAGTCTGAACCGAGTTCAGAATGACTCGATGGCGAGTCTTCTGTAGAGACCAGGTTCTTCATGTCTCCGGTGATGTACATCAGCGCGGCGCCGATGTCGACCAGGTAGCGCAGCTCCGAGAACCCGTGCTTGAGTCCGTGCTCGCAGAGATGGAGCAGGAGATGGTGTGGCGCCAGGCCGGGAACCAGGAATCGGTCCTGCTCTTCCCCGGACTGCGGGCCGGCCGGCCACCCAGCCTCCGTGTCCGGGCACGGATGGCCCGCAACAGTGTACGCGTAATCGCACCGCTCCCGCCAGATTCGATCCATGTCAAGCCGCTTGACGTAGAAGTCGAGCGGGTACGAGGCGTTGACCAGGTGCCAGTGCAGATGTACCGAACACGAGACGGCCTCGCGTAGCGAGGTCGAATGAGCGCTCGACTCGGCGGATGCAGGGACTCTGGTCCCGGCCAAGTCGGCCCGCGGGTGCGGGACCGTGCCTGATGACGCGCGATCCGACGCAAGTCTGAGGGGAAGGTAGTATGCCGAGTTGGTGAAGCGGGAATACTCCGGCGGCCTTGTGTAGTCCGTTTCTTGAAGAGACCGCATTCCGAATGTCTCGGTGAGCATCCTGTGCGCATCGGGCACCTTCGTTCGCTCGACGAGAAGGTCGACGTCGTCCATCCGCCGGACCGCGATGTTGTCGTACACGGCGTGGACGAGGAACGCCCCCTTCAGCACGATGATCGGGATGGAGCGCGCCTTGAATTCGCCGAGGATCCGCGCGAGGTCGGCCGAGATCACCGCGTTGCCCACCGCTGCGGAGTAGTAGTCGCCGGCAATCCTGGCCCGGAGCGGCCGTGACATGGACTCGTTCGAACGCAAGGCGAGATGGAGTACGGGCGCGAGCCCTTCCACTCTGGCGTGCTCCAGCAGTGCGCCCGGGTCGGCAACCGGAGCCATCTCCGCCGTGGCCTCGGATCCCGCGTCGTGACCGAAGCTCCTGCGCAGCCATGAACCGGCAAGCGATGCAAGGGCCCGCGCTTCCGGCGGCCAACGCAGGCTCGACGCACTCTGTGGATTTGCTTCAAGTGCCATGGCGGACGATGATACACTAATGACCGGCCGAATACAACAATCACCGCTGCCGCGCGGTCGGTTTCGAAGACTGGATTCCCGCTTTCGCGGGAATGACAGCGAGGGGGAGCAATGCGTCAGATACGGGGGAATACAGACGGTTCGCGGGCACGATACTCTGGAGCGTCAAAGCCGCAGCTTTGACCTTCCGGCCCGCGCCTTTCGGGGACCTTCGAGCGACTGAAGTTGCTACTACGAACTTGGGAGGCGTGCGGCTACTGAAGGTCAAAGCTGCGGCTTTGACGCTCCATATTCCGCAGTCCCCCCGCAACTGACGGACCAAGGGGGGAATGACTTTCTGTTGACAAGGCGGCGGTTACGTCCTAGAATTCCATTGCGATGTTCACACTGATCCGGCTCGAGATACTGAAGCTCACGCGGCAGAAGACGTTCTACGTGGCCCTGTTCGCGCTGCTGCTCTTCTGTCTCGTTTTTCTTGTTGGGTTTCACACGACCGATTTCCAGCGGTTCTTCAGCCGGCAGAAATGGTACCGGGAATCGAAATTCGACATCACTCCCTTCCTGAACGGGCCGTTGTATGCCGCGCTTGCGTTCGGTTTCGTCTACTACGTGCTGATCCCGCCGTTTGCGGCGCTGGCCGGCGGGCACAGTATTGCAGGCGAGGCGAGGGAGGGGACGCTCCGCATGATCCTGTCGAGGCCGGTGTCGCGCCTGGAGCTGGGCACGGCCAAGTTCCTTGCGGCCTTCGGTTACCTCGTCTTCATAATCTTTTTTGTCGTCGGACTGAGCCTGCTGGTGGGACGCTCCGCGATGGGCGGCGGAAGTCTCCTCGTGTACCGCGGCGTCTTCGCTGAGTCGCAGGGGGGAGGCCTGCCGTTCTGGGTGGTCGGCGAGGCGGAGGCGGTCAAGCGGCTCTTCCTTGCCGCCGCGCTCGGATCGATCGCGATGTCGGTCGTCGTGACGCTCGCGTTCGCGTTGTCGAGCATGTTCGAGAACCCGATCGTCTCCATAATCGGCGCGCTCTGCGTGTTCCTGGTGTCGTGGGTCATCGGGAACATCGAATACTACGAGCGGCTGAAGCCGTACCTGTTCACGACGCACATGAACTTCTGGAAGGACGCCTTCCAGGCGAAAATTCCGTGGACGGAGACGATGCGCTCGATGCGTTGGGTCGCGGGTTACTCGGTATCGTTTCTCACGATCGGGCTTGCCGTGTTCTGCAGGAAGGACATCAAGACCTGAGAGCGAATTCTGCTGCACAGTCGAGATTGGGAGCGTAAAAGATGGGCTTCGGAGACTGGTTTCGGAACCACATTTTTGATCTGAGCGCGAAGAAGGGCGACGCGGCTGCGCCGGCGGGCACACCGGTCCCCGACGCCACAGCGCTCAAGCCGGGCGATAAGACGATCGGCGACATCGTCGCGGGGACGCCCAAGCCGACCTTCGACCGGCCGATCGAGAAATCAAAGGGCAGCCAGGGGGTCTCCTTCGCGCAGATATTCGACGCTGCGGGCATCAAAACGCCCGCACACGGGTTCACCGTGTACAAGGTCGGCGAGATGCTCGCCTCCGACCGGCTTACGTCGATGACGCCGGAGACGAAAGCTGCGGCGGTGCTCGTTGCGCTCGAGGCGGCCGGCGCGAAACTCGAAGACGTCATCCGCGACGCGGTCGCGCGGGACAAGGCGCTCGATGCGTTCGAGGAGTTTCAGGAGCGGCGGCTGGCCGACCTCCGCAAGACAAAAGAGGAGGAGAACAAGAAGCTCAAGGAGGAAGTGAAGACGTTCGTCAACCAGAAACGCATCCAATTCAAGAAGAACAAGCAGGCGATCGAGTCGCTGGACCTGGAGATCGTGTCATGGAAGGACGACAAGCGCAAGGAAGAGGACAAGCTGCATCGCGTGGTCGGCCACTTCGTTGCGCAGAACCCTATCACGATGAGCAGGATCGTCTCCGTGATCAGCGCGGATGCCGCGCAGGCGGAACCCGCCGCGGGCGGAGGAGGCGCCACGTAGGGGGGGCGTCCGTGGATTTCGGTTCCGCTGAACGACCCCCGGTCCTGTTATTCTGAACTCGGTCTGGAATCGCCTTGTCCAATTGAGGATACATCTCAGATGGTTGCGCATTCCGTCCTGTTTGACCTCGCGAAGTACAGGTTCGCCGACGTGTTCGCCCCGGGCAAACCGGTATGGGACGTCATCGGTAAGATTAATTCTCACGCGAAGCGGCTTGTTGCGGCGTTCAGCGTTGCGCGGAAACCCCGGGGCGTCCGGTCGAAAGGTTCGAGCGCGGGCATGCCGTTCGGTGCAGGCTGGCATTCGCTGGCGGGCGTTGCGCGCAAGGGGTGCCTTGTGGCGAGAACGACCGTGCTCCACGCGGGCAAGACCTTGACCGGCGGATTCAAGCTCGAACCGGGCGACGTCACGAAAGGGAAGTTCCGGGTTCTGGTGCACGGAAAGGTCGCCGACGGGGCTGTTGTCGTGTTCGGGGGCGCTGTGCTCTTCGACGGTGGGATCGTGATCGGGCCGGGGACGGTTATCGAGCCCGGCGCGCTCATCAAGGGGCCGACGGTCATTGGTGAGCGCACCGAAGTCCGCCAGGGCGCGTACGTGCGAGGAGGCTGCATCTTTGGCGACCGGTGCGTCGTCGGCCACGCGACGGAGGTGAAGGACTCGGTCTTTCTCGACGACGCCAAGGCCGGTCATTTCGCGTACGTCGGTGACAGCGTGCTGGGCAACGGCGTCAATCTTGGCGCAGGGACCAAACTTGCGAACCTGAAGATCATCGACGCCCCGGTCCGGCTCCATATCGACGGGGGGCTTCACGACACGGGGCTGAGGAAGTTCGGCGCGATTCTCGGCGACGGCTGTGAGCTAGGGTGCAACTCAGTTACGAGCCCCGGCACGGTGCTCGGGAAGGGAAGCCTTGTGTACCCGTGCGTGAACGTCCCCTCGGGCGTGTATGGGGAGAAGACGGTGGTGAACTACGCGCACGATGCGTTGAGAGTCAGAGGCCGCTAGACTGACTCAAGAATGCGCAAAGTCTGGCGGCGAAGAGCCTGTCTCAGACACAAATCAGAGTATGTTCCCGGGAAAATCCCAAATCTCAACAGCCAAATCCCAAGAAGACCCCAAAACCCAAATCTCAACAGAATAGAATTCCAGGTCGCGTTCTCGCATGTCGAATAATCTGCTGCGCTTGAGGTTTTGGGAT
>JAVHLO010000108.1 GCA_031082105.1 Planctomycetota bacterium | reverse complement strand
GCAACTGGCCTTTTTCATAGCTACATGGTAACTTCGGGGCACCGCGTACGCGCGCTACTCTCCGATATCTGCCGTTTCGCCCCATGGGGAAACAGGGGGGCCCGCCGAACAATGGCCAAACTCCAGGGCGAGGGTGGGCGGGGAAATGGCCACGGTCGCGGTCCCCGACTTGCGACCTGCAATGCGCCCCGACACGACCAATATCGGGACTACCTCCCCTCCTCGGCCTCAACCACCTCCAGCTTGAGGTCGTCGAACCATGCCGTTCCCGTTCCCCAGAGACCGCAGCGGATCCGCCTGCGGCGGAAACCGAGTTCGGAATGACCGTCAGTCGATACCTTTCTTTGATTCGTGAATAGTGCCGTCCAGTATGTTGCTGCCTTTCCGATTCGTTTCTCTGTGCCTCGATGTCTCTGTGGCCATTCCCGCTTCACTGGGCCTGTGTCTCGCGCGCGAGCTTGCTCCAGCGCGAGCCCGGGTACGTCTTGAGCAGCATGTCGAGGACGGACATCGCCTTCTCGGCGTCAGGAATCCGGTCCTGATAGCACCGGGCGATCTCGAACAGCACGTGGTCGTCCTCCGCGCGGTCCTGGGACTTCTGGAGACAGTCCTTGAGTACACTCAGCGCGAGCCTCGGCCGCTGCATCTTCATCAATCCCTTCGCCACGTGGGTGTAGTCGCGCCCAGACATGAGCGTGTCGCCGCCGGCTTCACGCAGCGCAATGTACGCGGAGACCGCGCCGGGCCCGTCGTTCCGTTCGATGAAGCCTCGCAGGAGGACGAGACACCCCTCCGCGGTCTCCATGGAGGCCGGCTGTGCGCCGATCCGCGCGCAGAAGAGTCCCGCGGCGGGCGAAGAATCGTCCTGCGCCAGCGATTGAAGAACCGCCGCCGCCTCCTTCCGGTTTCCGCGCCGGAGTTCATCGATGCAGCGTTCGAGCTCGGCGCGCCGGCGGCTTGCAGCGCCCAGCAGCCTCAGATGCGCGCGGGCCGCGACCGCAATCCCCAGCACGAACCCGCCCGCGAACCCGCCCAGGTGCGCCTCGAATGCGACCTCCTGGATCTCGCCCGCGCCGAGCGACCACAGCAGCACCTGGCCGATGAACCAGAAACCTAGAAACATGAACGCCGGCATGCTCGCCAGCGTCTTCAGAAAAGTCCATTCGGAGAAGTAGAGGAACTTCACACGCGCGCGCGGATGCACGGCGACAAACAGACCCATGACGCCCGAGATCGCGCCCGAAGCGCCGACCGCCGGGATGTCGCCCAGATGGCCGGGGACCAGCAGCGTGTGCATCAACGCGGCAAGCGCGCCAAGGGCCACGTACGCGACAGCAAACAGGATACGGCCCAGCCGGTCCTCCACGCCCGGACCGAAGAGCCAGAGGAAGAACATGTTCAGCAGCAGATGAACCCAGTTCACGTGGAGGAATGCGGATGTGAACAAGCTCAGAACCGTCGGCGCATCCGGCACGACCCCGTAGCGATAGAAGAGTTCCTCGCCCGCAGCGTTGCCGAATCCCGTGAGCGCAAAGACGAGCACATTCACGGCCACCAGCGCGTACGTGACGTGCGGTGTCCGCTCAGTCTCGATGTCGATTTTGTACGGCAGTATCATCTTGTTCTGCTACTCTGCGAGACATGTTCCCTTCACGCGGCGTTCTTGTTCTTCGGTTTCCTCGTTTTTTCGTTCTTCCGTTCTTTCGTTCTCTCGTTCTCCAGTCTCAGTCCTCCAGCGGTTTCACTTCGATCCTGTCCGGATCGGCGCTGTCGCCCGCCTCGCTGGCGGCGCCGCGCAGTTTTCCCAGTTTCGTCCGCGCCTGCGCGACCCATACCGACTCGCTGTACGGCGAGATGCCGTAGGTTGAGATCAGCGTCTCGAGGTGCCGACAGGCCGCCTCGATGTCGCCCACAGCCTCGCACGCCTCGGCAAGCCGGAACCAGGCCTGGAGCGCAATCTCGCTCACGGTTACGTCCGTCCCGGTCGCCCTAGCGATCAACTTCTCGCGCGACCACGCAATCTGCGTGGAACTCAGCGCCTTCGTCGATCGCTGCGATGCGAGTTCCTTCAGGCCTTCAATCCCCTTCTCAAGCTCAGGTTTCGCCTCCTTCATCCGGCCGAGCGCAAGAAGCGCCGAACCGCAGAGGCATCGCGCGTAGCCGACATACTCCGCGGTTGTCGGCTCGTTTATCGATTGCCGGTAAAGATCGACCGCCCTGTCGACCTCGCCAAGCCGTTCATGGACCGCCCCCATGGCAAGAAGCACACGCCCCCTGCAATCGATTCCCGGAAACTCCTTCAGAATCCGCTCGTACGCGGAGATCGTGCGCCTGCACAGTTGACGCGATTCGTCGTGCATCGACCTCCTCTCAAGCTCGTCCGTGCGGGTCTTGAGCCGGAGCGCCTTGGCCAACCAGCGGGTGAGGTCCCTGCCCTGCCCGGCGTCGGCCTGCTGTTCATCTTCCACCTCCCCCTCTTCCGCGGACGCCGCCGGGTCCGGGCCCAGGTCCGACATCGCGAGCACGGCGCACAGCGCGACCAGCAGGGTCGCTGCAATGCCCCACGGCCTGCCCAACGCCGAAAGCGCGCTCGCCATTGCCCTTCGCCCGCGGCCGGATCGGAGCCTGCGAGATGCGCATTCGTGGCAGCAGAAGGAACGGCCGAGCGGCAGGATGCATGAGACACAGAATATCCCGCTGCAGTTCGAGCAGACGAACTCCGCCCTGCGGTCCGGATGGGCCGGGCACTTCAGTTCTTCGAACCGTTCGCAGTCGGGCGAGATCAACTCGATGACCGCCCCGATTTCGACCGGCTTGTGTGACGCATTGTCGTCCATGTTTACTGCTTTGAAGAATCACTCTCCTGCATGCGGAGCCTTTTGTCTTCGGTCTTCGAGACTGTCCATGGATTTCCCGGCGCAGCACAGCCGCCGCCAAAATAGCCACAGAGCCACAGAGACACGGAGGCGGCAAGAGCGGAAATTGATATCGGCCGCTTGTCACTGATCATTTGTCATTGGACATTTGTCATTTTGCATTGGGTCGTGATGGCGCATTCGGGTCACCGTTCACTGCCAATGAACAATGAGAAATGCCCAATGATCAATGACGCTTGATCTCGTTCTCTCTGTGTCTCCGTGTCTCTGTGGCCAAGCATCTTGCCGAAAAAACGGGATTTTGCAGGACGCCGAACGGATTGCGGGGGTTACAGGTCGACCGGATGAACTGTCGTCGGCCAATCCAAATTCCAAAATCCAAAATCAGAAGAGCCCGTCAATCGATATGAACCGCCTTGACCTCCCTTGTGCCGCCATCCATCTCGGATCCCGGCTCCGTCTTCGAGAGAACCACGACGGCCACGTTGCCGACCACCCTCCACCATTCTATCCCCGCGTAGAGCTCGTAGTACGCCCACTCCACTTCGCCGGACTCGGGGTCCAGCCCTTTCAAGACGGCCTGGCTCTGCGCGATCGAGAAGATGCCTTTCGTCTTTCCCGTAAGATCGATGACCGACTGAGTGCCGGCACAGACCAGGAACCCCTCGCCCGCCGCGAAGTCATCGAGCTGCACCTCGGCCTTCCACTTCAGGGCGCCATTCTCGAGATCGATACAGACAAGGACGCTCTTCTCGGGGGCCATGCACCCGGGCGACGCGGGGCCCATGTCGTCGAAGACCTCGTTAATCCGCGAAAGCGAGCCGCCCGCCGCGCCGAGGTCCATCTTCTCGCCGAGGATCGCAAAACACGAGTCCTTCTCGAACCGGAAGGAATAGAAAGGACCGGTCACGTCCGATTGCCAGACCTGTTTTCCGGCGGCCGATTCCGCGCATGTCAGCTTCTGTTTGTCCTCGTACAGGACTCGGTCGCCGGACATCAAGCAGAACCCCGGCCGGCCCGATGGCGAGCTGGTCTTCCATTTTGTCCCGCCGGTCTTCGCGTCCAGGCAGTTCAGCGACTCGGTCGTGCGGAGGAAGACCAGCCCTGCGGAGAGCAGCGGTTCGCAGACCAGCTCGAGGTCGTCGGATTTCCACCCGCCCGCGCCCGAGGCGCTGTCGACAACCGAGATCGAGTACTTGGGCGGCGGCATATCCTGCGGTCTCGCTACCTGGACATTCTGCCGGATCGCCATTGCGACACAAACCGCGCCTTCTGACGCGGCGATGCTCGATACGTTTCCCTTCTCGCCGACGGTTCGCTTCCACAGGCGTCTTCCATCGGCCATGCCGATGGAGTGGAGCACGTAGCTCACTCCCTCGATGCGGTTCTCGTTCTCGTCCTGACCGCCGCTCTGGTCTTTGATCGGTTCCGCCGTGACGTAGTAGAGCCTGTCGCCGGCAAGCTGGAACGGCGGGCCGGACCGAGCGAACATGTTGAACTCGCCGAACGGCAATCGCTCCGCCGCGTCGCCCTCGTCGACCTTGTGCGTCCAAGTGACCCGGGAATCCGCAAGCGAGACCGCGGCGAAGGTCGAGCCGTCGAAGAGGACGAGGTGCTTGTCGTCCGCCTCCACGCGGTACGCGCCCTGGGAAGCAAGCCCGGAGACCTCGATCTTGCAGACGTCCTTGCCTGACCCGGCGTCGACGACCGTGATGCCCTTCTCGGGTTCGCAGATGTAGACCTTGTCGCCCGCCGCGACAAAGACGGGTGCCCGCATGAAATCGCTCTGTGTCGGGCTGCGGCTCCACTTCACTTCGCCCTTGGTATCGAGTATGGTCATGACGACGATGATGATGACCGTCGCCGCGACCACGCCGAGGATGGTGAGCCAGGTCTTCCTGGAGAACTTTGCCGCATCGCGCTGGAACTCCTGCGCCTGTTGTCTACGTTCCTCCTTGCCCGCGGCGCCCTGGGCCTGGTGCTCGGGGCAACAATAGTAGCCGAGCGATTGCCTGCACTCTGAGCAGATCGGCTGCGCGCAGATGAGACAATTGCCGACGGCGCGCGCGCCCGGGTGGTTCTTGCACACGCGCGCAGGTGCGACGGGTTTTGAAACGGCCGGCTGCGCCTTTGCCGGTCGCGCAGGTCGAACCTGGACTGGTTTCCCGCACGCGGGACATTTCACCGCCTTGCCTGCCAGCTCATCGCCGACGTTCAACACTTTTCCGCAACCGCACGTCACCTGGATCGGCATGACCCGGACCTCTCAACGAAGTGAAACGGGCGCGTCTGCGCTGTTCGCGCCGGAACCGCAAACGTACGCACATCATACTTCGCAGCCGGCCCGGAGTCAACAAGGAGGCCACTCGAGGGTGCAGGTGTGGTCTGCGGGAGCTTCGACTTCTACCCCGGCCATGCCGGGGGTTCGTGACCCACCTTCCGCACAGGGCAGTTCAAACCGCCGCCATGGGCGGCGTAGAACTCCGCGCCCGCAAATCACGCACAAACCGCGCCTGCACCTGCCACTCGGTGCGCGCTTGACATTCGCTGACGAGGGTGCTAGAATCGCAATTTTGCTTTGCATTGCGTCCCTTTCCGCCAAGGAGAACCGGCATGTCACTCGATGCCCTCTTTCGTCCCCACTCCGTCGCCATCATCGGCGCATCGGACAGGAAACTCACCATCGGCAACAGGATCTTCCAGAACCTGCTCGACTTCGGGTTCAAGGGGAAGGTGTTCCCGGTCAACCCCAAGGGCGGTATGATCGGAGAGACGAAGGTCTTCGAATCGATCACGGCCGTGCCCGAGCATGTCGACCTCGTGCACATCGTCATCAAGAACACGTTCGTCCCCGCCGCGGTGGACGAGTGCGGCAAGAAGGGAGTGAAGGCGCTCATCATCAACACCGCGGGCTTCAAGGAGGTGGGCGGCGACGGGATCGAGCTGGAGAAGAAGATCGTCGAGGCCGCGCGCAGGTACGGAATGCGCATCTTCGGACCGAACTGCCAGGGGATCATGAACAGCGACCCGTCCGTCAGCGTCTACGCGAACTTCACGTTCACGCGCATGAGCCCGGGCAGCATCTCGATCATCGCGCAGAGCGGCGGCGTCGCCGAGGTCGTGAACCAGCGGCTCGCGGAGCTGGG
The DNA here is from genome assembly GCA_031082105.1 of Planctomycetota bacterium. Classification (GTDB taxonomy): domain Bacteria; phylum Planctomycetota; class MHYJ01; order JACQXL01; family JAVHLO01; genus JAVHLO01. The sequence goes on along the minus strand of JAVHLO010000108.1, from coordinate 3,393 downwards.
CCACGGTTTCCGCATGTACGCCAGCCCGGGCAACGCGTGCGACATCAGCATCCCCGAGCTCCTCGAATACCTCGGCAACGATCCCGGCACGAAGGTGATCATCCTCCACATCGAGAGCCTCGCGGAGCCGCGCAGGCTGATGGAGATCGCGTCGCGGATCGTCCCGCACAAGCCGATCCTCGGCATGAAGACCGGCCGGACGAGCGAAGGCGCGCGCGCGGTCAGCTCACACACCGGCGGGCTGGTGAAACAGGACACGACGACCGAGGTGGTCTTCAAGAAGTGCGGTATCGTGAGCTTCAGCGACGAGGACTTGCTCTGCCAGACCGCGATCGCGCTGAGCATGCAACCCGCGCCGGCCGGTTCCCGTGTCGGGATCATCACCAACACCGGCGGTCCGGGGATCATCTCGACCGACGAGTGTATTGAGGCGGGCCTTTCGCTGCCCGACCTTGCGCCGCAGACGAAGGAGTTCCTGAAGAAGAGCCTGCCGCCCGAGGCGACCATCGCGAACCCGGTCGACGTGCTCGCCACCGCCGGACCGAAGGAGTACGGCGCGGCGGTCGGCGCGCTCCTCCAGGACCCGGGCATCGATTCCGTCCTCATCAATTTCATCACGCCCTTCTTCGTTGATTGCGCTGGCGTCGCGCGCGAGTTCGAGAAGCTATCGAAATCCGCGCAGAAACCGCTGGTGGGCATCGTGATGACCGACAAGAAGAACTGGGCGGAGACGCTGCAGATCGTGAAGGGCGCAGGGATCCCCGCCTACGAGTTCCCCGAGATGGGCGCGCGCGTGCTCGCCGCGATGACACGGTACGGGCTGATGAAGAAGCGCGGCACGGGCGCCCCGCCCACGGAACCGAGCCGCGACCGCGAGGGAGCGGCCCACGCCTCGCATGACGGCCACATCCACAAAGACGAGGCGACCGCCGTCATCAAGGCGGCGCAGGCCGCGCGACGGGAGTTCCTGTCCGCAAAGGAGGCGGCCGCCCTGCTCTCCGCCTATCACATCCCCGCCGCGCGGGTCGCCACGGCCGACTCGCCGGAACAGTGCGCGGACGCGGCCAGGATGGTCGGCTACCCGGTCGTCCTGAAGGTCGATTCGGAGAAGGTCGTTCACAAGACCGAGATGGGCGGCGTCGTGGTCGGGCTGAAAGACGAGGCGGCACTGCTGGCGGCGGCGAAGGAGCTTCACGCAAAGTTCTCAGCCGTGCCGCACGGGTTCATCGTGCAGGAACAACTGACGACCGGACACGAGATGCTGATCGGAGCGCAGTCGGTCGCGAACCTCGGCCACCTCATCGCGTTCGGGCTGGGCGGGATATTCGTCGAGGTGATGCGCGACGTGGCGTTCGGCATCACGCCGCTGAGCAAGGTCGAGGTCGAGGAGATGATGAACTCGATCAAGGGGCGCAAGATACTCGAAGGCGCGCGGGGTCAGAAGGGAGTGGACCGCGCGCGGCTGGCGGACATCGTGCTACGCCTTGCGCAGCTCGTCACGGATTTCCCGGCCATCACGGAGGTGGACTTCAATCCCGTCTTTGCGGCGCCCGAGGGGAAGCCGACGAAGGTCGCGGACGCGCGAATCAGGCTTTCGCAGCAGGCGTAGGGCGCCGCTTGTAGACCAGTTCTCGTGTGAGTACCATTGACGCTTGCGTTGCCAAAGAGACTTCCTCTTGTCATTCCCGCGAAAGCGGGAATCCAGAAGCCGCTGCATTGGCAATGCAAACATGAATAGAAGCGCGCTCGACGCGAGCATCCCCGCGGGCGGGACGCGAAAAAGAGCTTGACTTCGACTGGCACACACGCTAGAATGATACGTACCCAGAGCATGTCAAGCTCCGTGTGGGGCAGCGGACGCGGGCCGACTTCGGAGTTGCAGAAGGAGAGCGAATCGTATGAAAAATGCCGTTTGCGCATCCAGGCAAATCGTAAAATGTGACACGCCGGTGGCAATTCTGCCTCGCGATCATTACGAATCACTCGTTGAGACAATGGAGATTCTCAACGATCGGAGATTGCTGGAGAGGCTGGAGTCGGCCATAGGTAACTTGCGGAAGGGTAAGTTCTTCACTCACCGGGAAGTGTTTTCGCGTAGGCGTAGATGAACAGGTACGACCTGCTCTATTCACCGGAGGCGAGAGAGAGCATTCAGCGCCTTCCGTCTGCGAAGTTGCGGCGGATTGCCGAGCGGGTTCTCGCTGGTCTTTCCAGGAATCCGTTCCAGGGCAAACAGCTTCTTGGAAGACTGTCCGGCCTCTGTTCGGCCAGAATCACGAGACGATACCGAGTCATATATCAGATTGACTCGGCAAGACATGTGGTCAGCATATTGGAGGTTGCGCATCGCAAAGAAGCGTACAGTTAGCCATACGCTGTTGTTGACGAGCCGCAGCACAGTCGCGGCAGTCGGCGCGAATAGGGAGGATCGGCGTCGAGTCCCTACCCCAAACTACGCCTTCCCGCTGCAGCCAAGCACCTTGATCCGGCTGCGCACGGCCTTGTAGACCATCTCCTTCGCAGGGCCGAGCACCTTCCGCAGGTCGATCTCCTCCTTCTGTTCCAGGAGCACCCTGCGCAGCCCGCCCAGGAACGCCAGCCTCAGGTCGGTGTCGACGTTCACCTTGTTGATACCGCCCGCGATCGTCTTTTGAAGCTCGCTGTCCGGCACCCCGTGCGCGCCGTCGAGCTTCCCGCCGAATTTCGCGACCAGCCCGACGATCTCCTCCGGCAGGCTCGACGCGCCGTGAAGCACCAGCGGAAGCTGCGTGGCCTTTTTCACCTTCGCAAGCCGCTCGATATCGAGCTTCGCCTCGCCCTTGAACTTGAACGCGCCGTGCGAGGTCCCGATCGCCGGCGCAAGCGAGTCTATCCCGGTCTGCTTCGCAAAGCTCTCCGCCTCCGCGGGGTTCACGAGCACCGCATCGCGCTCCGCGACGCTCACATGGTCCTCGACCCCCGTCAGCCGGCCAAGCTCCGCCTCGACCGAGATCCCCTTCGGCCGCGCCATCTCGACGACCTTCTTCGTCGTCTCCACGTTCTCGTTGAACGGCGCGTGCGACGCGTCGATCATCACGGAGGTGAACCCGCCCTTGATGCACTTTTCGATCAGCTTCATGTCCTTGCCGTGGTCGAGGTGCAGCGCGATCGGGATCTTCCGCGCGGCCGCGCCGGTTGTCGCCAGCGCGACGATCGTCTCGAACCCCGCGTACTTGATCGCCCCTTCTGACGCGGCGACGATCACGGGCGCGTTTTCGTCCTGCGCAGCGCTCAGTATGGCGTCGAGCACTTCCATGTTGACAAAATTGAACGCGCCGACCGCATAGCCGCCCTTGTTCGCCTTCTGCAGGATTTCTTTTCCGCTGACAAGACCCATGGGTGACTCCTCAAAAG
>JAVHLO010000107.1 GCA_031082105.1 Planctomycetota bacterium | reverse complement strand
GGAGGCAGCTCCGGCTGCCGACGCTTCCGGCTGTGAACCAGGAACTGCGGGCCGTGTCGGATCGCGAATTCCACGAAGGGGTCATACTGCTCAGGTAACAAGGACACGCCTTGTGTTCGGTACTCCAGACGCTGCGGAGGGGTACATCTTGGGACTTTCAGAACCAGAAGAGAAGGCTAAGACACTCCGCGCAACGAAAGAGGGCAACATTGCTCTACGCTTGTTGTTGTTCTCAGCCGGAGGATTGTTGTACGGATTCGGTATACTCGTGGGCAGCCTGTTCGCTGGCTGGACTGCCACAGGATGATATTCGACGGACTTTTTTGCCCGGGTGGCAACAGCGCCTTTTGAGGGAATCTATGTTCTGTGCCCTCTTGTTTGGCTCACCGTGGGGTGCCTGCTGGCTTGCATTAGAGAGCGTGGTGTAGGGGCTGCAGTCATTTGCTGCGTCCTCACGCACTATTTGACCGGCGTCTGGATTGCCGCATCGATTCTTGCCGATAACGATGAGTCCAAGTACATAGGCATGCATCTTGCAGGCCCGTTCTTCGTCCTCGGATTGCTTTTCTATCTTGCAGGGCAGGTCGCCATCTGGGTGATCGTCATACGGTCCTTACGTAGAGGGCGTATTTCTCGAAGGATGCCCTGAGAATCCCGCTTTGCAGTACCCGGTGTTCCGTGTGTCCTCGACTACCTTCATGGGTGCTGACTATCGTGTTCTGTCCGCCGCGCACGGGTTGTTGTTTATGGGCTACCGTCTGCTGTCCGCTGGTCACTGCATACCGGTAACTGTTCACTGACATGCCTACTCCCCTGATGGAACAATACGAACGGATAAAGAAGGAGCACCCGAACGAGCTCCTTTTCTTCCGGCTCGGCGACTTCTACGAGATGTTCTACGAGGACGCGAAGGAGGCGTCGCGCCTGCTCGGCCTCACGCTCACCTCGCGGTTCAAGGGCGATAAGGCGGTTCCCATGGCGGGAGTCCCTCATCACAGCGTCAAGACTTACATAGCGCGTCTTCTCAAGGCCGGCAGACGCATCGCGATCTGTGAACAGCTCGAAGACCCCGAGGTCGCGGACGGGCTCGTCGACCGCGGCGTCGTGCGTGTCATCACCCCAGGCACACTGACCGAGCTCGACCTGCTCGACGAGCGGTCGAATAATTTTCTGCTCGCGCTGATCGTCGACGGCCAAAACGCAGGCCTCGCGTGGCTCGACCTCTCGACCGGCAAGTTCGAGATCGAAGACGTCTCGAGGCCGGACCTGTCCGACGAGCTGGCCCGCGTCGGGGCCGTCGAGTACGTCATTCCGGAATCGCAGGCGGAATCCACGAAGCTCTTCCTGCAATCAGCCCGGCTCGAGGGCGCCAACTCGGTCACCTCGACGCCCGATTGGACCTTTGAACGAAACAACGCAACAAAGACGCTCAACTCCCACTTCGGCACGGCAAACCTGGCGGGGTTCGGCTGCGAGGACGCCGGACTGGCGCTCTGCGCCGCGGGCGCGATCCTCGAGTACCTGAAAGAGACGCAGAAGACCGAGCTTTCTCACATCACGGGAATCTCCCGGTTCCGCCGCGCAAACCTGCTCGTCATAGACCGTACGTCCGCCGCGGCCCTGGAGATATCCGAGACGCTCCGCGCAGGCCAGCGCGAGGGGACGCTCCTGTGGGTGTTGGACCGGTGCGCGACCCCGATGGGTTCGCGGCTCCTCAAGGATTGGATCACCTGCCCGCTCACCAGGGCCGCGGATATCTTGTACCGGCAGGACGGCGTCGCGGCCTTCGTGGAAAATGGACCGGCACGGGGCGCGATACAAAAGACGTTGAAGGGCGTGAACGACCTCGAGCGCCTTGCCGCCAAGGTCGGCTCCGGCCGCGCAAACCCGCGCGATATTCTCGGGATCGGCCAATCGCTCGCGCGTATCGCGCCGCTGGGGGGGATTCTTGGAAGGTTGAATGTCCCTCACCCTGACCCTCTCCCAGAGGGAGAGGGAACTGACTCCCCTCTCCCAACGGCAGACCCCCTCTCCCCCTGGGAGAGGGCGGGGGTGAGGGGCTTGCGTCCGCCCCAGGCCAAGGACCCTCGAGGAATACTCCTCGATTCACACCTGCTTCTTACCGCCCACGGCGAGCTTCAGCAGGTACAGGACCTCATCCTCAAGACGATCGTCGACGACCCGCCCATCCCATTGAAGGAGGGCGGCATCTTCCGCGACGGGTTCGACAGCGAACTCGATGAGCTCCGTTCCATCGGCCGCGACGGGAAGAAATGGCTCGCCAATTTCCAGGCCGACGAAGTCCGCCGCACGGGCATCTCTTCCCTGAAGATCGGCTATAACCAGGTCTTCGGCTACTACATCGAGATCACGAACGCCCACAAGGAAAGGATCCCGACGGACTACATCCGCAAGCAGACTCTCAAGAACGCCGAACGCTACGTCACGCCGCAGCTCAAGGACTACGAGACGCAGGTGCTCACCGCGGACGAGCGCGCGCGAAAAAAAGAATACGACCTGTTCGTCAAGCTCCGCGCGGACCTCGCGGCCCACATCCCCGCGCTGCAGCGCGTGGCCGGCGCTGTCGCCACGCTGGATGCGCTCGGCTCGCTCGCCTCGGCCGCCTCGGACTACGGGTATTGCAGGCCGACATTGAACGATTCCCGGCTGATCGAGATCGCGGACGGACGCCACCCCGTCCTCGAACGCGTCCTCTCCGAGCGGTTCGTGCCCAACGACACGCGCGTCGACGCCGAGGGCGACCGCGTGCTGATCATCACCGGTCCGAACATGGCCGGGAAGTCCACGTACGTCAGGCAGGTCGCGCTGTTGACGCTCATGGCGCAGACAGGCTCGTTCATCCCGGCGAAATCGGCCTCGATCGGCGTGGTCGACCGCATCTTCGCGCGGGTCGGCGCCTCCGACGAGATCATGCGCGGCAACAGCACGTTCATGGTCGAGATGAGCGAGACGGCCAACATACTGAACAACGCGACGGGCCGGAGCCTGATCGTGCTCGACGAGATCGGCCGGGGGACGTCGACCTTCGACGGCGTGAGCATTGCGTGGGCGGTCGCCGAGTACATCCACGACCGGGTCGGCGCGCGGACGTTCTTTGCAACCCACTATCACGAGCTGACCGACCTTGCGCGCGTCCTGCCCGGCGTGAAGAACTACCAGGTTGCGGTGAAGGAATGGGGCGACGGCGTGGTCTTTCTGAGGAAGATCGTCGAGGGCGGCACGGACAAGAGCTACGGGATCCACGTTGCGCGTCTTGCGGGCGTGCCGCACGAGGTGGTGGAGAGCGCGCGCGAGATACTGGCACGGCTGGAGAGCGACAAGCTCGATGTGGCCGACATGCCGCTGATGGCCTCGCCGCCGAAGAAGCGCGGCCTCTCCGGCGCGGCGCAGAAGAGCCTCTTCAGCCTGCGCCCGCCCCCGCCGGAGCCGGTGCGGGAGATGCTTCGGAAGCTCGAACCGGACAAGCTCACGCCGCTCGACGCGCTCGCCCGGCTCGCGGAGCTGAAACGGCTTGCCGACAAGAAATGAGGCCACTGCGCGTGCCGCTTGTCTCCCTCTCCCTGGGCGAACGGAAATCACCACAGAGACACAGAGGCAGGGCGATACGGTTGCGGCTAACGGGCGCCAGGCCCGAAGGGCCGACAGGCAATAGCCACTCCCGTCAAGGCGTGGAGCAGGAGACCAGCATGCACCATGTGCCGGACCATACTGAATCTCTGACTGAGGCCGGCCGCAGATTCGAGGACTTCCTGCGCGGCAAGTCGTCGGACCGCGTGTTCTATTGCCGCCTGGCCAATCACACCGACCCGGTCCCCTTCTGTCCCTGCCACGTGGCCGGAAGGGGTTTTGCCAGCACGATTCTCTGGCAGCTCAGGTATGTTGTGGCGGCGTGTGCTCTCCTGCTTCCGTGGAATTCTGCAAAGGTCTTCCTGCTGAGAATGCTGGGCGCGAAGATCGGCCGCAACGTGTGCATCTCCCCCCGTGTTTGGATCGACCCGTTGTTTCCCGGTCTGCTGACGATCGAAGACAATGTCCTCGTCGGGGTCGGCGCGCGGATCGCGATGCACGAATTCGGCATCGACCACTTCAGGGCCGGGCGCGTGGTCATCCGCGAGGGGGCGAATATCGGCGGGTTCTCGCTGATCGCGCCAGGTGTCGAGATCGGCAAGAAGGCGAGCGTCGCAGCGGCAGCGGTGGCGGCCAAGGACGTCCCGGCCGGGGCAACCGTCATCGGCAACCCTGGCCGTATCGTCAAGAGAAGGGTGGAGACGCCGTCCGGATCTGACTCGACATGCGCCGCACGAGGCTAGGCGCTGCGGGCGAATCTGTGCAATCCGTGAAATCCGTGGTTCTGTCGGTCCCGGAATGGAGCCAGGACTTGAGGGCTGCTACCACACTACTTGGCTGAGACTGTCATGAAAGATGACGTCCGACGGATGAACCTGTTCTGCCTTGTCCTTGCCGTGCTGGGGCTCGGAATCCCCGCGCTTGTCTTCTGCGCGCTCACCGCCGGCGTCCCGTCCGCTCAGCCGCTCGAGGCGTGGGAGGCTCTCCGGTGGCCGGGATCCGAGGCGCTCCTCGTCGATGTCCGCGACGAAGAGGCGTTTCGCTCGAGCCATGTCGATCCCGCGGTCAGCCTTCCGCTCGACGACATCGTTGAAGGCTCTCCCCAGATCGGGTCCGTGCTCGGCCCGCCCGGCAACCGTCGTATCTTCATCATGTGCCGTAGCGGGATCAGCAGCGTCGACGCCGTGCGGAGGCTGAGAGAGAAGGGTTACTCGGGCGCAGTCAATGTGGCCGGCGGAATGGAGGCCTGGATAAGGGAAGCGGGCGAAGACAAGACCCTCGGCGTCTGCGGGCTGCACAGGGCGTCCAGCGACATAGTAGGAATCCCGTTCCGCCGCCTGAGCCGGTTCGAAGAGTACCTTGCGTTCGTGAGCGGGCTCATCATCAAACCCTCCTATTCGTTTCTCAGCCTTGTGCTTGTGGTTCTTCTGTGGCGGAAGCGGACCCGCGCGCTCGCAGCGCTGAAGTGGGCTATGATCTTTTTTGTCGTGGGAGAGAATTTCTGCGCGGCGAACTACGTCTGCTGCGGGGACGGGTCGCCGCTGCTGGAGATATGGCACTGCGTCGGGATGGCCTTCTGCTTCGGGCTTGTGACTTTTGCGATCAACGAGGCCGTGGACGCCCACATGGTCCAGTACTCCGCCCGGGACAAGAAATGCTCGATGCTCGGCTTCTGCAGGTCGTGCGCGAAGTACAAGGACGTCTCATGCGGGCTGCAGAAGTTGTTTCTCTTCCTCTGCCCGGCGATGGCGTTCCTCGCCCTCATGCCGCTCACGGCGCAACCGGTCGACGTAAACTACAACTCCCAGATATTCGGCGCGCCGTACAACTACTCTCACTCCATCCTGTATCAACTGTTTGAGATTCGCTTCTGTCCGTCAGCTGCAATCGTGTTGTTCGCCGCCGCGACGCTCGTTCTCCTCTTCAAGAGGAACGATCCCGTGCACACTGCGAAGGTGGTTTTCGCGTGCGGGATGGGCGCGCTGGGGTTCTCGATGCTGAGGTTTGTCATCTTCAGATGCTACCAGGAGAACCTCATGTGGTTCGTCTTCTGGGAGGAAGCGACGGAGATGCTCCTCATTGTGGGGCTGGTCGTATTCCTGCACATATTTCGGAAGCAGCTCCGCAGTCCCGAAACTAAGGGTGGGCAAGGCGTCGAAGATGTTGTCGCCCCACAATCTCCGTCTGCGTGACGTGGTGCCTCGCGAGATGCCCGCCAAGCTTGCCGGAAGAGGAGGATGGACATCCCTCGCGACTCCTTACGCATTATTGCCTGGCATGACGAATCATGCGCCTCCGCAAGGCACAATACGGTGGGGATTTGTCAGGCTGCGCCTTGATGCGAAAGATGTTGTGAGGGGCGGCCCTTCTCCCCCGCGCGGCTACTCCTCACTCTCCGCCTTGCACTTGTTGATCATCTCTTGAAGGCGCGGGGCGAGGTCCGGGTCGCAGTTGACCGCTTCGTTCAGGTACCGTAGCGCTTCGGAATAGTCACCGCACTTGAAATGCGCCTCGCCACACGCCGCGTACGTCTCGGTGGTCGCAATGCCGAGCGGGCCGATGAGGTCGAAATACTTGTCGAAATACCGTACCGCCTCGCCGTGCTCGCCCTGCGACATCAGCCACTGCGCCCTCAGCAGGTTCGCGTCCGCGTCGTCGGGCGCCAATTCAACCGCCGCCTTCGTGTCCTCCGACGCGTCCCGCTTCTGTTCCATGAGGATCCGCGCGCGGGCCAGCCGCGCGAGAACGCAGCCCGGGTCGCATTTCACCGCCTGAGCGAGGTCGTTCAACGCCAGCTTCGGCTTGCCCTGCTTAGCGAACACCGCCGCGCGGCCGGTGAGCGCCCCGACATTTGACGGGTTGGCCCGGATGGCTGTATTGTAGCAGTCGAGCGCCTCATCCAGATACCCCTTCTCCGCCCTCATGTCGCCCCGCAACGTCAGTGTCTCGTCGTCGGTCGGGTTGATCTTGAGGATCGCCTCGAAGTCGGAGACCGGTTCGATTCCGGTCTTCATGGTCAGGCGCATGCGGGCCTTGTACGCGTCGACGTACTTCGGATCGAGCTCGATCGCGCGTGAAAAGGCCTCGCCGGCGGCCGTGTCGCTGCCGCTGCCGGCGTAGGCGACGCCCAGGAGATAGAACCCCTCGGCACACCCGGGATCGGTCTGCAGCAGCGCAATGCCAAGCTCCTCCGCTTCGATGAACTCTCCCGCCTCGATATGGCTCTTCATCTCCGGAATCCCGGAATCGGGGCTCACCTTCGGCCGCTTCGTCGTGTCCTTGGTCAACCGCGTCTTCGTAACGCTCCACTGCCCCTGCCCCATGTCCACGGCGGCCGGGAACGGCTCGAAACAGAAGTCGGTCTCGACCTCGAACAACTTCTTGCCTATGATGTAGCGCAGCGCGTCGGTCCCGCCCCCGCCCTGGATCGGCATGACACCGTACTCCTCGGTGTCGATCGCGTACGATGCCAGCGCCTGGGGATTGAAGACGTACCGGCTGCCGCCGGACAACTTCGCCTTCGTGCCGTCGAGGACCTCGCCGTCCTCGTCCGTCACGTCCAGTTGGCACCATTCAGGCTGCATGCGCACGGTCGTCAGCGCACCGGCCGGGAGCGCCATCAATTCCAGGCCGTCCACCATGAAGCGCGCTTCCCTGCCGAGCTCGTTGTCGATGTAGACTGTCGCGTCCGCTATGGTCGCGTCGCCCTGGTCTGCCAACGTGTACTCCGCATCGCCCTCCTGGACGAGCACGAAGGTCTTCCCGTCCTCAGCATCCAGTTTCTTGATGTCCAGCACCTGCACGGGTGTCTCGCCGACGTGATGGAGCGCGCGACGGGTCCCGGTTGCGTACGGCATGTTGTCGTAGGTTGTGACCGTGATCGACTCCGGAAGTTCGTCGAAGTATGCATCGACGTCTTCAGGCCGGAAGAAGACCTGCCCCGTTACGCACTGTCCTGCCGGTCCGTAGCCGCCAAGACCCGGGATGGTGGAATACTCGGCAGTGATGATTCTGTAGCGCCACCTGGCCCCAGGATTATAGACGTACGTGACGGTTCCGAAGATCGGCGCGGAGCATTCGCTGAGCACCTGGTCCCTGCCGTCCTTGAGGGCCAGCCCGAAGAGCCCGCGTGGGATCTGGAGCCATGCCTTGCCGAGCGGGTCGATGGTCATGGCCTTCGCGCCGTCGACGAACAGTGTTACGCTCTCGTCGTATCCGTTGTCGACGAGCAGCGTGGCGTCCTGCGCATCCGGGGCGGACGCGTAGTGCCATTCGAACCTGCCCGGCCCGAGCTCCTTCAGGGAGGCGGCGCCGGTCGGTTTCGTCGGCGGTTTCTGGACGGGCGCAGCGGCATGAACGGAGCTGTCCGTCGCCTCGCCGGTCTTCGCGGGTGCCGGGGCCTTCCGCTTCTCTTCACAGGAAGCGGCCACGAGCGCAAGGACCACTGCCAACGCACAACCGCAAGCTCTTGCCACGGGGGACTCCTTCGAGACAGAGAGATGATGATCCACGGATTCCACGGACTTCACGGAGCACACGGAGTGCGTAGCGCGGCAGGGCCCGCAACCCAACCAACCGCAAAGCACGCAAAAAGCGCAAAGCGGATAGAACTCGGCCTTTCAGTGGACTTTCGCGTTTTGCGTTCTTTGCGGTGAAGAAAAACGTCGTCCCAGAAGCAGAGTTCTACTGGTTGCAGGACGGAGTACGCAGATTCTGAGGCTTCAGAATCAAGCCTTTCCAGATTCCCCTGTGATCTCTGTGTCTCTGTGGTGAAAACACCGTTGGAACAACGAGTTTGACGATCCGCGGATGCGGTGGCGCGTGGCCGGGGAATGGTGTGAAGCCGGCGGCGCATGCCGCACCGGGCAAACGGGGTGATCTGCCAAGGGATGAAGGTCTGCACGCGGTTCAGGCAGTGCAGACCTTCCCCCCTGGTGTGGAAGTTCGGAAAACGACCACTCGACCGGATCCGACGCAGGTCGTCGGCTCCCGAAAGCGATAGCTGAGTATCCTAGAACTTTGGGCGGAAGGACCTTGGTTTCCTTCTACCCATGCGCTGGTAGGCTCGGATATTCTTATCGCGCTGCTGATCCTCGCGTCTGCGTCGTTCGCTGGGCTTTTCGTAGGCTGCGTTCCGTTTCAATTCCCGGAATATGCCCGCATCGTTGCACAGACGTTTGAACTGGCGCAACGCCCTATCCAGATTCTCGGCCTTCTCAATTCGCACCTTGATTGGCGTCACGCCTGCTTTCCTTTCATCTTGGCGAAGCAGTCATTGCAGTAGACGGGGCGGTCGAGACGCGGCTTGAACGGCACTTCGGCCTTGCCCCCGCAGGCGCTGCAGGTGGTCTCATGCACGACGCGCGGTGCACTCGAATCCATCGGCCTTCTGCTTCCGCCGCTTCCGCCGCTTCCGCCGCCGCCGCGGCTTCTCTTCAACTCTCTGCACGCAGGACAACGCTTGGGCTCGGTCTTGTAGCCCTTCTTCTCGTGAAATTCCTGCTCTTCCGTCGTGAATGCGAACGTCTTTCCGCATTCGACACATGACAGCGTCTTTTCCTCGAAGCTCATCTGAACGCCTTCCAACAAATCTGCCGGCACTGTACCCGCGTGCCGAAACCTGTACCGCCCTGCGCGCCACCTAGTCGGGTCGAACCACTTTTACAAACGTGGCACCGCAACAAAGACAGATACGAGGTGAAATTATACTATTTTCCCCGTCAATGTCAAGAAAAAAACGGCTTCGGTAGCTCCAATACCTGTAGAATTAAGGAATCTGTCATTCTGAGGCCGCGGCCGAAGAATCTCCCGCACCCAGGGGAAAGGAGATTCCTCGCTTCGCTCGGAATGACACATTCCGCCGTTTTCCT
>JAVHLO010000106.1 GCA_031082105.1 Planctomycetota bacterium | reverse complement strand
CGTGGCCCTACGTGCCGGCAAGGATGCCGGCGCTCCCAGAGATGCCGGCGCTCCCAGACCGGCTTCGAACCGGAACACGCCGTACTCGTTCAACTTCAGTCCCTTCTTTGAAGCGATCTCGCGCAGCCTGATGTTGTGCTCCTTCGAGCCGGTGAAATACTGGAGCGCCGCGCCGAAGCTGTCTCGATCGACGACGCGCAGGTCAATCTGCACACCCGGGTCGCCGTAGAGCACGCTCGATTTCGTCGTTCCCTGCGCGATGATCCGTTTCACATCAGACATCGAAACGAACGCGCCCATGAGCGCCTCCGGGTCGGTCGAGACGGCCAGAAGATCGATATCGCCGATGGTCTCCCTTCTCCGTCTCAGGCTTCCGGCCGGTTCGACGGTCTCCGTTCCTTTGACCATTCTGAGTTGGGCCGCTATCCTCTCCGCCATCGGCAGCGCCTTGCCGAGCAGCATGCGGCCGCCGGACCGGCGGAGGAATTCAATCCCGCGCAGGATGTTCTCCTCGATCTTCGCGCCGAGACGCGGCAAGGCCCTGAGTTTCTGTGCGCGCGCCGCAGTCTCGAGCGCGTCGATGTCCTTGATCTTGAGTCTCTCGCTGACCAGCTTGACCGTCTTCGGCCCCATCCCCGGGATGCGCAGCATGTCGAGGAGCCCTTGCGGTATCTCCTTCTGGAGTTCGTCGCAGTACTTCAGCCTGCCCGTATCGAGCAGCTCGACGATCTTCTTTGCGATGCCTTCGCCGATGCCGGGGAGGGAGAGGAGTCGGTCCGCGCGGCGGACGCCGTTGATGTCCTCCGCCAGGTCTTCGATCACTTGCGCCGCGCGATAGTACGAGCGGATCTTGAAGGGGTTGTCGCCCTTTATCTCGAGCATCTCGCCGATGCCCTTCAGAATCGATGCAAGTTCCGAGTTCGTCATGTTGAACCCAGCCACAGAGTCACAGAGGCACCGAGCGGACGACGGGCATCGCTTATGTATCTCTGTGTCTCCGTGCCTCCGTGGCATTTCCTTTCCGAACGAAACCGCGAGCCGGCCATCACGTGATATATTATCGAAACCGCGCGGAAAAGCAAGGTTTCCGATGCTTGACGCGGAAACGCGGGCGTCATAGAATGGCCCGCATGCATCAGCAATGGAACGAGGTATACAAGCGTGACGGCCGGGTCTTCGAGAAGGTCCAGGAAGACATGCCGCGGCTCGCGCGCCTGTTCCGCAAGCACGGCGTGAAGCGCGTCCTCGACCTCGGATGCGGGACCGGCAGGCATGTCGTGTTTCTAGCGTCCCGGGGGTTCGAGGTGGACGGCCTCGACATCGCGCCTGAAGGCCTGCGGTTGACGCGTCAATGGCTGCGCCGGCGGGGGTTGCGCGCAACGCTGAAGCTCGGCTCCTTTTACAGGCGGTTTCCATACGAGGACGGACGTTTCGGAGCGGTGGTAAGCACCCAGTCGATGCATCACGGCCGGCTCGGCGCGGTACGCAGGTGCATCCGCGAGATGGCGCGCGTGCTGAGTCCGGGCGGTTTTATTTTCGTCACCGTCCCGCGGGCGCGCCGGCGGACGGGTCGATGGATCGCCCCGCGGACCTGCCTACCGGTCGACGGAAAGGAGAAAGGGCTCCCGCACTACTTCTTCAATCGCCGGCTCATCCGGAAGGAGTTCCGCGGCTTCAGAATCCACGATATCTGGCTGGCCACGGCGAAGCACTACTGCATACTGGGGACACTTCGATAGGCGTACGTGAGTGACTGAGCGCGCACAGGCGTGCAAGCGCATGTGTGTGAGGGTGTGGGGATTTTGCATTTTAGATTCTGGATTTCGGAATACGGATTTCCAGGCCAACGAGCCACGTGACCGCAAGGAGGAGATCATGATCGTCAGGAGGGCCCGGGTCAAGGATATCCCGCAAACGGCCGCGCTCGGCGTGGAGATGTTGAAGTACCATCTGCGGTTCGACAAGTACTTCACACCGTCGCGCAACGCCCGCGCAGGCTATGCGAAGTTCTTCAAATCCTCGATCTTCTCGCGGAAGCGGCAGCTTCTCGTCGTGGAAGAGGCCGGGAAGATCGTCGGTTACTCGCTCGCAATGCTGAGTTCGCGACCGGCCGTGTTCAAGCTGCGCAAGATCGGGATGATAACCGACGTGTTCATCGCGAAGCCGTTCAGACGCCGCGGAACTGCGCGGCGGATACTCGAAGAGCAGTACTCGTGGCTGCGGCGCAAAGGGTTCAAGGTGGCGGAACTGGCCGTCCACTCACGCAACGAGCTCGGCAAACGCGCCTGGACCAAGTACGGGTTCGACTGCTTCGTCGAGAAGCGCAGGCGGTGGATCTGATTTGGAACGTCAAAGCCGCAGCTTTGACCTTGGATCTCACTTCTGGATTCCCGCTTCCGCGGGAATGACACCCTTGCGCGTCGTTTTGAAGAGGGCTGCCAGCCTGCATTATTTACGAACGCGGCGCCATGCCGCTCGAGTTCGTAGTGACGCCGTAAGGCGTTGTCCAATCGAGCGCCTGACGGCGCCACTACGAACTGTCGGCCTTCGCGGAAGGTTCGTAAATGATGCGGGCTAGTCCTGCTGCTGTCCCACATCGCCGGAATCGCGGGTCTGCGGTTCCGCGTCTGTTCCGGACGGGTTCTTCAGTGCGGGCGGGGCCGTGGGTTCTTCGATGACGTCCTTGTCCCCGTAGAAGAAGTGTCTCAGCAGGTAGTACAAGCCCACGCCGGGCAGGATGCCGACCAGCCCCACTATCACCAGCACGATCGAGTGCACTTCGTCGACCTGCTCCAGGACCAACGCAGTGGCAAAGAGCGCGCCGAGCGCAGCGACCGCCCCGGCCATAAAACCCGCGCCCGGACAGCGCACGTACAACATCCCGCCGATCGCCCCACAGACGCCGCTGATGATGTAGAAAACCAGCGGCGGCCAGCCCAGCTTCAAGAACCCCCAGCCGGGCACCATCTCCATGCTGCAGAAGATGACCGCAATGGCGAAGATGTAGCCGCCAGCCTTTTGCCTCCCGGTTTCCTGCTCTTCCATGTTCCACCCGCTCAAAGAAACAACATGAACCCACACATTTCACGCAGCACCGAGAGACTCCACCTCATCCTCTTGCTCGTATTCGTGCTCGTGCTCGTGCTCTTGCTCGCGCTCGTACTCTTGCTCCCGGACCAAGACACGACTCATCCACCCGGCCTGGCGGCGCGCCCCTCTCCTCGAATTCCCCGGATTCGGGCGGTATTTTACCGAACGGCGAAGCGCGCGTCAAGCACAACGCGTCGTCGCCCGGTGGTGTGGTTTGCGGGCGATTTCAACGGGTGCGGTTCCGGGTCTGTAGGGAGCGGTCAGCGGTTCGCATCCGGCGGTCCTGGTAGGCGGGCGCATCACTCCTTTACACCAGCGTTCGCGGATTTGGAGTCGTGGGCGTTCAGAAGTCCCCCACCCTAACCCTCCCCCACAGGGGGAGGGGATCAATTCCCCCCTCTCCCTTTGAGAGAGGGTCGGGGCGAGGGCGTCCCGCACGCCTCGGACTATCGACCGTCCCGTCGATCCTCTCTCATTGCGCGATCCCGACCGTGATGACTAGCGCCTCGTTCTCGACGGCGATGCCCTTGAGCACCATCTTGGCGATGCTCTGGCGGTAGTCCTTCTGGTCGAGCTTGTAGATGGTGCGGCGGTTCAAACATTCGCGCAGGGCTACGCTGCCGATCTCCTGTGCGATCTTGTCGTACTTGTCCGCGACCCGCGGCAGGTCGAGCTTCTCGATCCGCGCATCGTCAAGATAGAATTCGCCCTTCGCCGAATCGTACCCGACGCTGCCCGACACCGCCGCGCTCCCCCGCTCCGACTTGCCGCCGATGGGCAGGTTCAGCGACTCCGTCGCGTCCAGCCCTATGGTGATCCGGTTCGCGTCCTTCGCCAGCGTCACCTTCGGGTTCGAGAATTCGACCTTCAGCACCAGCAGGTGCTCCTTCGATATCGGAAATGTCTTGTCCATCTCCGCCTGGATCTCGGCCTGCGTGATCCTGATCTTCACGCTGCCGCCGAGCAGAAAGTACGCCGCCGCACCCGCTACCGCGAGCACAACGACTGCGACAATAACCAGCACAATCTTCTTCATCACTTACACTCGAAACGAGAAACGGAAGAACCAAGGAACCAGGGGAACTGAGGGAACCACGGGAACTCGAACGACCTTGCGGACGAACCGGGAACTATGCCACAGATGCGCGGAGATACAGAGAAATCCAAACTCCGAAATCGCAAATCCGAATCTCGCCGGTTCTATGCCAATCGCTGTTCCAGTTCCGTGAGCAGCCTCGCCGGCGGGACGCACCGCTCGGGCGTGAAGACGCCGCGCTTCGAGATGTCGCCGCGCGCGATCATCTGCGCGATGATGCTCGTGGGAAAACCGGTCGTCCGCATCATCGAGGACAGACCGGTCTTCTCGTCGAAACGATCGACAAGCTCGTAACGCCAAGTCTTCGGCCTGCGGTCCTTCAACCCCGACACGGTCACGCGCACCAGGGTTAAGTCCTTCCCGGCCGGCGGAAGGAGCGTCTCGAAGAGCCTCCCGAGCACATCACGCGGCCTGACGGAGCTGAGCCTTCCCGCATGGGCGCGGCGGGCCGCAGAGACAGCCCGCGTGGACGACGCGTGCGGCTCCATGGCTTGGACGTCGACCGGCTCGCCGGACATGAGACCGAGATCGTACAGCAGCCGCGCCCTTTCGCAATGGCCGCGGTAGCGGATGGTTTTGTAATCGAGGTTGCGCAGCCGCCCTGCGTAGGTGGCGGGCAGCGTGGAGGTCCCGCCCGACGTGTAGAACGCCTCGAGCTTCGCCGGCACGCCGCGGAACGAAAGACGCTCTATGCCCGCGAGCGATTCCACCTCCACGACGCAGCCGTTGCGGACGATTCTCGATTTTTCGACATACTCGTTGATGAGCCCCTGCGCGGAGAAGAGCAGCCCGTAGTCCAGCGGCGGTTTAGGATTCTGCGGCAGCCCGCCGACCCGGATGTGGACGTCGCTGACGGAGTCGAGCAGTTCGAACCCGCGCGCGACGACGACACCGGCAAGTCCCGGCGCGAGTCCGCAATCGGGCACAACGGTGATACCTGCCTTTGCCGCGCGCGGGCCGAGCGCGAGCTGGTCGTCCACCACCCACGAGTTGCCGCCGAGGTCGCAGAGGTGGGTCTTCGTCTCGATGGCGAGCCGGGTCAGTTCGAGATTGTACACGTAAGACGCCGCGCTGATTGCGACATCTGCGCGGCGGAGTAGCGCGGCGGTGGCCTTCCGGTCGGACAGGTCCAGTTCGCGTGCGCACGAGGGTGAGCACCCGGCGAACGCTGCGACTTTGCGCGCACGGGCGAGTTCGCGGTCGGCGACGATGACCTTCTTCGCTCCGGACCTGCGCAGGTCGAATGCGATGGCCTTGCCCATCATCCCCGCGCCGAGCACGGCGAAGGTCGCGGAAGAAATATCGCTACCCATGCTGTTACGCGCCATGCGCGACCTCCAGGAAACCCGTTGGGGGAATCGTTCGGTCAACGGCTGAAATATCATTCGCTCCGTAGGGCGGGGGCTCATCCCCCGCCGGCAACGGCTGCACTCCATCTATCGCGCGCGCGTCCGCGGTGGCCCGCAAGGGGCCGCCCTACCGGTGCAGGACGCTCTCCGTTGACCATTTGCGACAGATGATACTAGAAAATGCCAGGAAAGGTCAAGGATTGGCGCGAATTGGCGAGCGCCCAATGGAAAGGATTCCGTGTGTGTTCGGCGCTCCGGAGCACTCTTATCTGGGCATCAAAGCGCGGCCAGAGGACCCTGCCGTCGCAAGGTCCTCCAGCCGGCCGATCCAAAGCGGCAGCGTGGCTGCCGCACTCCAAAGCCGTTCCTCCTACGGCAGGGTGATGTAACACCAGTTCAGACACCAGACAAAATACCCCCTGCCCCGCTCGATCGCGAAGTTGTTCATGTAGCTTCCCACGTAGTACGCGTCCCACGCGCCGTTCTGCCAGCGGTACACGATCGTACAGTATGCGCCCTTCGCCTGCATCGCCTGCGCAAGGCCCTGCGCCGTGTAGTTCGCGCCGGAGATCGGCACGCCAACAGGGTTCGCGCCCGCAACAAGGCTGTAGCTCATCTTCGAGATCGGCGCTCCGGTCACCTTGAAGACCGAGCCCGACATGCACCGCACCATGTAGCACTTGTCGCGCGCGATCGCGAAGTTGTTGTACGCGCTGCCCACGTAGTGAGAATACCACACGCCGTTCACGTATCGGCCCACCTCCACGCAGGAGCCGCCCTGCGAGTTGATCGCCCTGCCGAGCGTCTCGGCGTTGTACGCCACGGCCGGCGCCACCGGAAGTGCGATCAGGTTGTAGCCGGCGACCAGCGTGATGTCGCCCGAGTTGCCGCCCCCGCCGCCGCTGCCCAGCGCGAGGCTGACCGACACGGTCTGCGGCGAATTCGCGGCGCCCTGCGCGGAAACGGTGATGACCGCGCTGTAGTTACCGGCGGGCATGCTGCTGATGTTCACGGACAGCGCGACAGTGTCGATCTCGCCGGTCGAGCCGCCGCTCGCCGGGCTCAACGAGAGCCACGTCGCGTTGTCGCTGACGGTCCAGTCGAGGGTCCCTGGCCCGCTGTTCGAGATCGATAGCGCCTGGGCCTGCGGGTTCTGTCCGCCCGCGGTCGCGCTGAACGCGAAGCCCGTCGGGCTGAGCGCGATGACCGGCGCGGTCGGCGTCCCGCCGCCGGAGCCCTGCGGCTGGCTCGATACCAGCACGAACGGCTGCGGCCCGGTCGGTACGGACATACCCTTGACCTTCAGTGTCCACGTGCCCGCGGTCGGGTTCGCGACGACGATGTGTTCGAGCACGTCGATGGAGTTCGCGCCGGTGCAGGTCGCGTTCGCGACGGGGTTGGCCTTGTCAAGCTTGAACGGGTAGCGGACGGTCGTTCCGTTCGGCTCGACCGCCTGCACGTCGAGGTTGTTGACGATGGCGTTGACGCCCGCTGGATCGCCCGGCGGGTCGATCCACGCGAGTGTCACCCTGAGCTCGGCCGCGCCGGCGGGCACGGAGACCTGGAAGCTCTTTTCGCCGCCGTTCGATACCGAATCGGCGACGATGAACTTGCTTCCGGCCGCCGCGAGCGAGTCGGCGCGGATGAGATCGACCGCTTTTCTCGCGTCGACGAGCCCGAACCCGAACCGGTAGTCCGGCCCCGGCCGGCCGAGGTCGGCCGCGGTGTTGACAAGGATGGCCCTGAGTATGCTGGCGGACGGGTTCGCACCGCCGTTGTTGTTCCGCCAGGATTCCACGAGCAGCGCGGCCGTGCCCGCTACGCCTGGAGTGGCCATCGACGTCCCGCTGTAGGACGTGTAGCTGTTGTTCGGCAAAGTCGATGTGAGCCCGTCTCCGTTCATGACGAGGTCCGGTTTCACGCGCCCGTCGTCGGCGGGGCCGATGGACGAAAACGATGTGAGCCCGTCCGCGTCGGTCGTCGCGCCGATGGCGAGCACGTTCTTGGCGGTCGCAATAGTCCCGACACAGTCGTACCAGTCATCCCAGCCGGATTCCTTCCGACCGTCGTGGTATCCGTTCGTGGTGCCGGGCCCGTCCGAGCGGTCGTTGCCCGCGGCGTTGACGACGAACAACCCCGAATTCCGCGCCATGGTGTCCCAATCGCGCGAGTCGGCGCTGTAGTCGCCGAAGTCGCTCGAGTTGCCGTTGTCCAGCCACATCCAGCCGTTGTTGTACCAGCCGGTGATGTAGCCCCACGAATGCGTGGTGACGCGCAGGTTGGCGTACGACGAGGCCGCGTTCGTCTGTTCGGTGAGCGCGTTGTCCCAGTCGTAGGAGTAGAGGGTCGCGCCGGTGTTCTCGTCGCCCGCGGAGACGTACCGTTTCGACGCCATGCCGCGCGCGTTCGCGTTCCCTTTTCCGGACCCGATGACGGTCCCCGCGACGTGCGTCGCGTGTTCCTCCGCCGAGACGTTGTCCTTGACGACGACCCTGGAACCGAAATCGCCGTGCGCGCCGACCGCGCCGCCGTCCCATTCGCCGACGATCACGCCGCTGCCGGTCAGGTTGTACGGTGCGGAGCCGTCGCGCACCAGGTCGACCTTTGCTCGCTGTGCGGCGACGACGTTGTTCGTCTTCTTCGGCGGCTCGATCTCGGAGACGCCTTCGACCCTGTCAAGCGCGGCGACGCCGGGCAGGTTTGCGGGGTCGATGCAGGCAACGATCTTGCAGCCGAAGAGGTACTCGTCGGAGACGACCTTCTGGTCGCAGTCTTTCGCAAGCTCCTCCGCCAGTATCGCGCGCGCCGTTTCGAAGAGCAGGCCCTCAACGAACTGCACGCGGAACATGGCGGTGCCGTCGTCGTTGCGCGCCCACGCGCCGGGCGTCTGCCGGTAGAGGCGCTCGTTCATCTTGTCGAAGTATTCGATCTCCGCGAAACCGCGCACGTAGTCGAGCCCGCGCACCTGCTCGAAGGTCGAGGCCGCGACGGTCGCGTACCACGCGTGGTTCGTCGAGTACCGCTCGAGCCGTACCCCCAGTTCCTTCAGTTCCCCCAGTTCCTCATCGCCCGGGTGATCAAAGAACTGGAGAAAGAGCCGCTTCGTCTCCTCCGTGAACGCGATCTCCGCGTTCTTGTCCGGCAGGAAGAAGCGCGACCTGAGCCGAACGACATAAGGCAGGTCTTCCGGCGCGACGGACTCGAGCGCGCGCTGCTGCGCCGCGTCGTCGAACGGCTCGGGCCCGGTCTCGCCGCCGGACCCGGCTGCGCCGTGCTCCGGCGGGGCGGCGGATCGTCCGTTATCCGATGCCAGCGTGGCCGGGCAGACCGGCTCCGGTGACTCGTCCGCGCGCGGGGCGTCTTCTCCTGCGCCGGGCCGGACTGAGGCGGTGTCGTTGCGGCGGCGCAGTATCGTCGACCGGAACGCGGGCGCGCGGTTCAGCATCGTCGTGACGCGCGCGGGCTCTGTCGCCTTCCCGGTCATCCGGTCCGACTCCCGGGCCAAATGTCTCAGCGCGAAGAGCGCGACGAGCACGGAAACAACAAAAAGCAGGCAGAGACACCGCTTCGTCTCGCCTGTCATGATGCGTCGCCTCTTCGCGTCCGTTGTGCCCTGTTTCATTGGCATATCCTCCAAAGCGCCCCACATAAAATCCGCGCAGCGCGCCGCGGCGTCCGGCGCGCGCGGGCGTACATAGCGACGCAAGTGCAAACGCCGTGCCGGACGCGTCGCCACGCGGGCGGCTTCGCCGCGGGCGCAACGCGTCGCGTCTCAACGTGTTGCGCTCGCGTCAACCGCGGTGCGGCGCACCCGGCGCGTACGCTGTAACCGTGCGATACAGAATCGTCCGCCCGGAAGCGGGCACAAACGGGATTTCGGATTGGCGGAATTGCGAGGCGGCTGGGACTCCGGTTTTTGGAGCGTCGAAGCCGCAGCTTTG
>JAVHLO010000105.1 GCA_031082105.1 Planctomycetota bacterium | reverse complement strand
GCACAGGCGTCTCGCCTGTGCCCGTCGACACGTGGGAAGCGTGAGACCTTCTCCGGGCCGGTTCGCAGCAGGCCCAACACCCAACCACACGAATGCTGCCCAAAAATCGCGCCCACATCCCGAACGCGCCATTGTGCTTGATTTCCCGGTGGAGATTCGGTATCATGCCGTATCGTCGCGTGAAAGCGGCGTGACACGGGAACGCGGAAGCGAGTCGCAGGCTACGGCGCTGGTCTTTGAACCGCGGGAAGCGGAACCGGAGGCAGAGTCGCAGATCGCTCCCTTTGGTAATTCTATATTCTAGGTCTGCCCCCAGCTTTGCCCGCAGAACTAGCTTTACATGGGGAGTATCAAGAAATGAATTGGGCCCGCGCCAAATGGATGGTGGCAATCTCGCTCTTGGCAGTAGCTGCCGTTGTTGTCATTGTCATGGTCCACGTGACATGTTCCGATCAGTCACGAGACAAGGAAAGCCCGCAGGAAGAGTGGAAAGAGATCGACACGAAGAAGGCGTTGCTCCGAGAGACAAGAGTGGACGGAATGTTGTTGTTGTCACTGGGATTCACGCCGGATGGGAAGTACATATGTGTGAGTTCGTCCAAGCATTTTGACCGCGGCGGTCTTGAGTTCTACAATCCAGCGAACCTAGAGATGGAATGCCGTATCCCTGCGATCTGTGGAGACCTGCTGGAAATGAGCAGAGATTCGCGCTATGTAGCGGTTGGACAGATGAACAGTGTGTGGATCGTGGACGTAGCGTCGAAGAAGATAGTGCGTGAACTCAATCCAATAGCTGTCGGATTTCACAAAGTCGAGTACCCAAGCGCTCTTGCGATCTCGCCTGACGGGAAGCTTGTTGCTTTGTCGGGCATGAGACCGTCTGTTCACCCAGATTATACAATAAGACATATGATGGCAGTATGGGACACCCAGTCTGGCGAATTGGTAGAGAAGATCGACTTCGATGGCGAACAGCATTTGGGCATCAGTATGGGCGGGTTGGCATTTTCTCCGGACGGAACGATGTTGGCTGGAGGCCTTGCGTCCGGTGGAGCCGTTGTGATATGGGACTCAAGCGATTTTCACGTCTTGAAGGAGCTCTCGTACAGAGACCAAGAGTGGCAGACACCCAGAATGGGTCTGAGGCCCCGATGGATCGGAAACGGCACGGGGTTGGTGGTGCGAGGCGACAATATCCAGCCAAGGAAGGGCAAGAAGATCGACTACCCGATTGACATTTGGGATTTCGACAAGGGTACCCTCGTGTCGAGAACTCCGTCGCCAGTCTCTGGAAGAGAGGCGATTAGCCCAGACAATCGCTACATCGCATGTTGTTCAGGCGGCTATGGGACAACACACATACTGTCAATGACAACGGGCAAGCGGCTAGGCTGCATTCTCTACCACGTATATGACGGTGTAGACCGAGCGTTTTCACCGGACGGCAAGCTGCTCGTCTCGGGTGAGGAGGGAGCGGGTTCTCTGTGCGTGTGGGACTGGCAGGAAATCTTGAGACAGCTTGGAGAGGCCAAGTAGTGGGAGGTGAGACATGATATGTACTACAATGTTTTCGGGGCCGGTGGCGGAGAGGTCTACAGCTTCATCGTCTATTTCGAGACGCCTCTGCGTGACTACGAGGGGAACGTCTTGAATTCGGTCGCTTTCCCGGTAGTGGCGTTCCCGCCACAGAAGTAGCTTGAGACAAAGGAGATTCCAGACATGAACAATGTCCGGATGAAATGGATAGGCGCAAGCTTGCTTCTTCTGGTTGCCGTTGTCTTGGTTGGCGTTGTCGTGTGGCTGAATATGCCGCGCCTCCGCCAATCTCAAGGCGACATTGATGACTCGCAGCGTTGGGGAAAGGAGATCGACACGAAGAAGGCGCTGCTTCGCGAGACGAGAGTGGATGGAATGCTGCTGATGTCATTGCGATTCACGCCCGATGGGAAGAACATATGCGTGAGCTCGTCCGTGCACTT
Source organism: Planctomycetota bacterium (assembly GCA_031082105.1). Taxonomy (GTDB): domain Bacteria; phylum Planctomycetota; class MHYJ01; order JACQXL01; family JAVHLO01; genus JAVHLO01. The sequence continues at coordinate 7,704 of JAVHLO010000105.1, read as the reverse complement.
TGAGCGGGGCGGTCTTGAGGTCTACGATCCTACAACACTCAAGCTGCAATACCGTATCCCGGGGATCGGCGGCGACCTCATGGAGGTGAGCCGGGATTCGCGGTATGTGGCTGTTGCTGCCTCACACAAGGCATGGCTGATCGAACTGAACTCGAAGAAGCTAGTACGCGAATTCGATCCACCTGCGCTCGGCTTTCACAGGGGCGAGTACCCTAGTGCGCTGGCTATCTCGCCTGACGGAAGACTCGTTGTCCTGGCAGGGATACAGGAAACCTCGGATGGCACGATAAGAAACTCTATGGTCGTTTGGGAAGCGCAATCTGGTGTGTTGGTCCGGAGGTTCGACTTCGAAGGCGAGCAGAAGTCGGGCATAACCTTTGGCGGGCTCGCGTTTTCCCCAGATGGAAAGATGCTGGCTGGAGGCTTCAGTGGCGCCGGAGTGGTGCAGATTTGGGATGCGAGCGACTTCCATCTAGTGAAGGAGCTCTCATATAAGAATCCAGAATGGCAGAAGCCTGGGAAGGGTTTGAGGCCTCAATGGATTGCTGGCGGTACCCAGCTGATGGTGCGTTGCAGCAAGATTCAACCAAGAAAGGGAAAGATGCTCGGTTGTCCCATCGACGTGTGGGACTTCGACAAAGGGACTCTTGTGTCAAGAGTCACATCATCTGCGTCCTCCGGGCTGGAAGCGATCAGTCCAGACAACCGCTACATTGCGTGCCCGTCGGTCCATGGCAGCTATGAAGGGGCAACATATATCATATCTGTCGCTACAGGAAAGCAGCTCGGCTTGATCCTCTGTCACAAGAACTACGGTGTAGATCGCGCTTTTTCACCTGACGGCAAGGTGATGGTGTCTGGCGACTCAGGAACCGGCGCTCTGTGCGTGTGGGACTGGCAGGAAATCTTGAGACAGCTTGGAGAGACCAAATAGAAGGACGATGCTGGTGCCGGTCGCGCGTCCTGTCCCACCGAGCGGTGACGGTCACATCTTGAATACACGACTGCATTGACTTGACAGCCGGCGAGAGGGTCAGCGCTTGAAGACGGCGGCAAGAGCCGAGTCCGGGTCCGCTTGGAGTTTCCTGTCGTGACACATCCGTCCAATGGTGCGGGTCGTCGCACTCCTTGCGGCTCGTTTGCCGTTCCCGAACGCCTTGCCGATTGCCGTTGTTCCGGACACCCTACCGCCGACCGCGGCCGGAGACGTGCGGACACGCGAATTGCAGGTGACGGAAACTGGATTCCCGCTTGCGCGGGAATGATAGCGGATGGAGTCTTGGGTGAAGGCGATGCTGAACCGAGTTCAGCATGACATGGAGGGCGGGTCTTCTCGCGTTGGGCTGGATTCCCGCTTGCGCGGGAATGACAAGACACTCACTTGCACGGGAATGACAGTTGGAGATCTCTTCGCAATTCCGGGCCGCGCGCCGCTTCGTGCCGGCATGGATGCCGGCGCTCCCAGATGCGCGGGGCGTTCCGCGTGGGGCTGCATTCCCGCTTTCGCGGGAATGACAAGGTGCTTGTCGTCAGGGATTCTCGCGCCTGACACCGCTGAGTCCCGCGGATGAAGGGCAGATCATCAGGTGCCAGCGCAGGATGCGGAAGCTGCCCACCAGCCTCGCGCGCAGGCTTGGAACCGCAAGGAGAGTGAACACCGAGGCGAGCAACAGCACGAAAAAGGCGAAGAAGTACTTCAGCGGCTTCGCGAGGCGCAGGACAAGATACGAAACCGGTCTGCGGTTCTTCTTGAAGAACCGATACAGCGATCGAAGATACTCTATCTTGGCCTCCGTCTGAACCGACGACTTGCTCTGTCCCTGCAGGTGTTCGACGAGCAGGTGCGGCGCGTGCACGACGTCATACCCGGCCCGCGCAATGCGAAAACACCAGTCGGTCTCTTCGAGGAAGAAGAAGAAGGACTCGTCGAGCGGGCCGACTCTCTCAGCCACCCGTCTTGGAACGGCCATGAAGGCCCCGATGATGGACTCGACCCGCACGGGCCCTGAGAACTCCTGTTTTTTGCTCGGGAACCTGTGCGGGAGCAACGCGCGGAGCAGCGACTTGTTGATCAGTTCGGATGCCAACGTGGGAAAATTGTCGAACGACGTCTGCCGCGACCCGTCCGGATTCAGCAATTGAGCGCCGACCGCGCCGACGTGTTCGTTCTCGTCCAGGTACGCTATCGCCCCCTTGAGGGCGCCGGGCCTCAGGCGCGCGTCGGAGTTCAGCAGGACAAGATGCCTGCCCGCGGCGCTCCTGATGCCCATGTTCACCGCACGGGCGAATCCAAGGTTGCAGTCGTTCGCTATCAGCCGCACGTCGGGGAATTCCCGCCTGATGCTCGCGCAGCTCCCGTCCGTGGAGCCGTTGTCGACCACCACGATCTCAACGTCACAGCCTTCTTTGCAGGCAACGACGCTTCGAATGCAGTCGAGCACCAGGTCTCGCGTGTTCCAGTTGACGATGATAACGCTGGCGTCCATCTTCGGTCTTCCTTCACGCGTCCGGCGCGGCGGCCAGCCCGCATTGTTTACGAACGCGGCGACATCCGAACGAGTTCGTAGTGACGCCGTAAGGCGTTGTCCAATCGGGCGCCTGACGGCGCCACTACAAACCGTCGGCCTTCGCCGAAGGTTCGTAGACAATGCGCGCTAGCGCATCTCGTACAGGAGAACAATGCCGGTCGCGACCAGCAGGACGGTCGGCGTCCACATCGCGAGCCCGGCGTGAATGCTGGCGTTCGCCGCAAGCGTCTCAGCAAGCGTGTTCAGCGGGTAGTAGATCAGGAGGACCGGCAGGCATCCGAGTCCCAGCCCGACGAGGCGGCTGGTGGAGCGCGTCAACATCCCGAGCGGCATCGCGATCAGCGCGAAGACGAGCGGCGCAAAGCTGGTCGCCACGCGCTTGTGCCATTCCGTCGAGGCTTCGTGCCGCTCATAGGCCGTCTCGGTCAGACCGACGGAAGCGGTGCTGGGATGGGGAGGCATCAGGTCCAGCGCGAAACCGAGCTCGGACAGCGTCAGGTCGGCCAGGGTCTTGCTCCGCTTCTTCAGCACGTCCGAGATGTCGATGTCGATAGTGGCGGTCCCCTCGAACCGCACGACCTCAGGCGGCTTGCTTCGATCTTCGACATCGTAGTACTGGAGAGTCCCGTTGCTCAGGACGAAGCACATCCGGGCCGCATTCTCGACGAGGTAGAGCCTGCCCTCCTTCGCCATGAAACGCCGCACTACCGCCCCCCTGTACTTGCCTTCGACCTTTGTCTCCGTGCCGTCCACCCCCAGGAGCACGTCACCCGACAATCCCTGGTAGTGGACCATCACGTTCTTCAGCTTGATCGTCCTGCGTCCAAAGAGGCCCGCCTTGGCGATTGTGTGGAGCTCTCTGACGACGAGGTTGCGCTTTTCATACCTGGCCTTGGGGATTACCTCCCATTGCAGATAGGCGAGCGTCATGGACAGGAGGATCCCGAGCAGGATCGCAGGCGCGGTCGTCCTGATGAGAGAAATGCCGTGCGCCCGCATCGCGGTCAACTCGCCCTTCGCGGAAAGCCTGCCGAACACCATGACCAGCGCGACGAGCATTGCCACGGGCAGGGCGAAGAAGAGCACGAACGGCATGACTACTGGCAGGAGCTTTGCGAAGAACTCCGCGCTGAAATCCTGATAGTAGTGGATCTGCTGGATCAGCACGCCGAGCAGTATCGCAAGGCAGAACGCGGCCAACGCCACCAGGAAGCCGGCAAACAAGTTCTCGCCAATATAACGCTGAAGTGTCCCCATCGTTCACGCACCGAGTTTTTCATCAACGACCGCGAGCAGCCGGCGACAGAAGGCCTGCCATGAGAACGCGGAGACGTGCTCATAAGCGGCACGCGCGATCGATTCGCGCAACGACACGTCACCGAGCAGGCGCTCCACAGCGTCCGCGATGCCCTTGTGGTCGCCGGGCCTCACGACCAGGGCGGTCTTTTCGTGTTCCGCGACATCCACCGTGCCGACCGGCCCGCAGACGACGGGCGTTCCGCACGCCATCGCTTCCGCAACCGAGTTGCACCAGCCCGCGCTCTCTTCACAGCTTATAAAGATATCGGCCCGGGAATAGAGTTCCACCAGTTCCTTCTGCGACGGAGCGACGACAGTCTTGACGGCCAGGCGCCGGGCCCAGCCGGGCAGCTCGATCGGCTCGCGGTCAAACAAGGTCAATGACACCGCAAACTCCGCGCGCTTCTTCGAAAGGAGTCGCGCGAGCCTGCTGCGAATCCCCTGCCCCGCCCCCGCGCGGCGTGCAAGCTCGCGGTATGCGCGCAGCACGTGGACGGACCCCTTCACCCTCTTCCGCGGAGTGCCGAACGTCAGCAGCCGTGATTCGCCCGATTTCTCGGACACGGTCTCCGACCTGCGAAACAGGTCCAAGTTCACACCGCCCGGGATGGTATACCCGTCCGCGCCGGACATGTAGCTTTTCCAATCGCTGCTGACCCCAACCAGCACGAAACCACAGTCGAGAAAGCGGGCGTACTTGAGTGCGTAACGCCGGCCGATGACGAACATCAGTTTCAGCCGCGCCCGTGCTCGACGCATCGCGTCGAGCAGCCCCGTGTCTCCACACATGAGAATATCGGGTGCGCCTCCGGACGGGCTCGAACCCGACGCGGGCTCGTCGTCCCGGAGCTCGGCCAGCCGCCCGCATCGGCCCTTGAATTCGAGCCAGTCCGGCTTCTCGCCGGACGGGGTGAACAACGTGAATTCGTGACCACACCGGACGAGCTCGTTGCCGATCTCGACGAACCTCCTGACCCCACCGTAGATTCCCACGTGCGGCAACAGCGCGCCAAAACTGCGACGGAGATCGGACATCGGGCCCTCTCGACGAAGCGAGCGGAGAGGCGATTTCGGTCTCCCTGCGCCCTATTCACAAAGCCCGCGATACTTCAAGACAGAGACACGCGGCCTAGCGGTACTGTGATTTTGAGCTCGCAGGATCCGGAACAAGATTCATGAGATCTTGAAGGCCCGGATACCGCCATGACGCCAAGGAAATCCAGAGAACGCCAAGATTCTCGCGAATTCCCAACGGATCCGATCCACGATTCGTCGAGGAACGCCGACATGGACTGCCCCGTCAAGGGCGGGATCCGCCTGAGGCGGAAACGAGACTTGCACGAGACTGGAAATTCTGTTGTCTCGTCAGAGTCTCTTGAAGTCCCAGTTCCAGTATCCGGTCGGATTCTGCTGCTTAGCGATTCCTGGCGTCCTTGGCGCTCTTGGCGTTTTGGCGGATCACTAATGGTGTTTGCAGAGCCAATGCAGCCATCTCTGTGTCTCCGTGTCTCTGTGGCAAACACATCTGAACGGCTGCGGTTCGAAATGCTATTCGCCCCCGACCAGACGCAGGGCCTCGTCCAGCGAGCCGGCGATGTTGAGATCGTACCCCTCGATCCAGAATACCGTCTGCCCGCCCTTCTTGATCACCAGCGTTGAAGGCAGAGAAGTGAATCGTTTTGCGTCCTCGGAGTATGGGAGCTTGAAGGGATCCCTCACTTCCGAAACCGATGCAGTCATCACGAACGGCGCGATCGAGCCGTTCTCCTTCACAAAGTCCGCCAGCTCCGCCGCGTCCGGATCGCCGAGATAGGCCAGGACCGTAGCCGTTTCCGCCGCACGGTCTGCCGGCACCGCACCGGCGACGGCGGGGATCATCCGCTTGCAGGGCTCGTTGTCAAGCGTGAAGAACGAAAGCACGACGTTTCTGTTCCCGGCGAGCACGGCCAGGGAAACGCTCTGGCTTCGCCGAGCCGGATCCGGATCCCAGGCGGTGAGGGTCAAGTCCGGCAGCTTTTCCAGCTTGCGCACGACGAGTTCCTCCGTGGCCAGTTCCGCGAGCGGTATGTCGAGCTTGAACTCGAGTTCTGTTTCTTCGCCGGACCTCACCTCCACCTCCCGCGTCTGGACCATGACGTCGCCATTTCTGTTGCGCGAACCGGCCATCGCCAGGTACTTTCCCTCGGGCAAGGTCAGCAGGATGTGGTCATCCTTGATCTCCTCGGTGACCGACGAATTGCGCTCATCGAGCGCCACCCAGCACCCCTCCTTCCAGACGGAGAGCGAGAAGGATTCGGTATTCTTTACCGGAAGCCCGCGTTTCAGCAGCGTGAGCCGGATCTTCGCCGGCTCCTTGAGGCTTCGCGCGATCTCGGGATCCGTCCGCACCACGGCGAACTCCGCGGGCGACATGGGATAGACCGGTTGCCATCGTACGCCGTCGTGAAACTGCACCCAGCGTCCGGCCGGGTCCACCCGCGCGGGCACGCCGATCGCCCTCATGATCCCGCAGGTCAGCAGACACGCGTCGAACTCCGTACCGCGCAGGACGCGCAAGAGCGCGCGCGGATCCTGTTGCGGACCGAAGTAGCAGTCCTCCTTTTCGATCACCTTGAAATTGGCGGCGACCCATTCGTTGACTTTGCGCGCCGTCGAGGCAAAATCGTCCGTCACGAAAGACTTGAACCGCTCCTGCAGGTCCTTCCTCCAAGCCGTGACGTGATCGAACATCGTGACGCGCGGGTAGAGCACGTATTCGCGGTAGTTCTCCGGTGTGGCGACGCTGCCGGGATACCAGGACTTCGTGGAGGCGGTGCAGATGATATGCTCGCTGAGTATCGAAGCCGTGACTTCTATCCTGTCCAGATGCGACAGGTTACAGATGAGCCATGCGGCGTTCTCTCTCTCCTGCAGCGGGATATCCGTGACGAGGGCCAGCGCAAGTTCCGTCCAGTTGCCAAACGCGTCGCGCAGCGCCGCGATCACGTCGTCGTACGTTGCCAGGTGCCGCAGGGCACGGTCGATTTCGGGGTACTTGATCGGGTCGAAGACCTCAGGTGAGATCTTCTCGCCGGCCGGGGCCTGGGCCGTCTGAGCCTCGGGCTGCGCGTCGGTCGGAGTTCCGGTCTCGGTCTCACCGACCGACTTGCATCCCGCCGCCGCCCAGAGCGCCATGCAGCAAAGCGCGGTCACGCCGGCCTTACGGATAATCTCATGAAACACGGACATTGCCACACCACTGAGTCCCAATTGAAGTCCAGAGCATCGATGAGCAAACCAGGATCCAACACTCTCTCGCTGCCGGCCGGCGCAAGGTTTAAAACCACATATTGCCTGGCGCAGAACAGCCGCGACCATAGTCAACCACCGAAACCGCCGAAACCACCGAATCTACTCCAGCTTCGGATATCGGAGCCAGAACTTTGCATCGGGCGCGGCGGAACCCGAAAGCACCAGCTTCATGGACAGTTGCGTCTTCGTGGACACGGCGCCTGTGGACGCGCCGGACACGGCCGTCCCGGCGCGCGTGTCGAATATCTTCCAGGCTCGCGCCGACTCGCCGGTGCCGCACGAAACGACGTACTCACCCAGGCCCAGGACGAACTCCGCTTCGCCTTTTTCGCTGGTGGCCCTCCTGGCGATCGGGCGCAGAGCGCCATAGTTGAAGACCGACACGACGACGGTCAGGTTGCCGGCCGGTTTGCCGGACTCGTCGACGACACAGACCGTCAGCGCGCAGGTGTCCGAGTATACGTGCGTGGTGTTGACGTAGGTGAAATCGGCACCCTTTCTGTAGACGAGCTCATCCGTCTCGGGCGCGCCGAAGCAGGCGCTGTAGACTGCGGCAGCGCGGCGCGACGGCCGGCGGAACCATGCT
>JAVHLO010000104.1:3527-9728 GCA_031082105.1 Planctomycetota bacterium | reverse complement strand
CTTTCCGTGTCCTTCTGTGTGTTTCCGTGTGATTCTGTGGCTCGCGAACAGAGGCACACGGAACCACATAGAAGGAGGACACGATTGAGAGACATCGATGCAGTTCGGATCGTCGAGGCGGTCGAGAAGCTGTGCCTGAAGGCGGCCTTCGAGCTCCCCGGGGACGTGTATGCCGCCCTTGCCAGGGGGACAAGGACGGAGAAGAACAAGCGCGGCAGGAACATCCTCAAGATACTGTGCGAGAACGCCAGGATCGCGAAGGCGGAGTCGCTGCCGATCTGCCAGGATACCGGCGTTGCGGTTGTGTTCGTGGAGCTCGGTGAGGACGCGCGCGTCGTGGGCAGCGTCCCATACAGCGGCGCATCCGCCCCGGCCGGGGCGAAACCGCGCGGCCAGTCCCGGCTCGTCGTCGCGATCAATGAAGGCGTGCGTCGCGGCTACAGGAAGGGATACCTGCGCAAGTCGGTCGTCGCCGACCCCATCATCCGCAAGAACACCGGCGACAACACGCCCGCGGTGATCCACGTATCGATCGTGCCGGGCGACGGGCTGCGGCTGGTCGTGGCCCCCAAAGGGTTCGGCAGCGAGAACATGAGCCGGCTCAAGATGTTCGAGCCGACCGCCGGATCGGACACCGTCAAGGATTTTGTCGTCGAGACCGTGACGCTGGCGGGCGGGAACCCATGCCCGCCGATAATCGTCGGCGTCGGCATCGGCGGCACGATGGAGGTCGCTGCGCTGCTCGCGAAGCGCGCGCTGCTGAGAAAGGTCGGCCTGAACAACCTGGCGCCGCATCTCGCCTCGCTGGAGAGAGAGATGCTTGCAGCGGTCAACATGACCGGCGTCGGCCCGGAAGGGCTCGGCGGGAATCTCACGGCGATCGCGGTGAACGTCGAGGCCGCGCCGACCCACATCGCAGGCCTGCCCGTGGCGGTGAATATCTGCTGCCACGCGGCAAGACACGCGGAAAAGCGATTGTAACTGGAAGCGCAAGAACGGACGCGGGGACGGGAGCCGCATCACCCGTGCGCGCGCTCCTGCTCCTGCTCTTGCTCTTGCTCGTGCTCCTGCTCGTGCTCGTGTCCCCAAAGGGCCGGAGTCCATCTGGAAATGAGAAACCGATCGTCTCCTGAATCGAGGTTGAAATGAAGCACTTCTCTCTTCCGCTGACAACTGAGTCCCTGAAGAACCTGAACGCCGGCGACGAGGTTCTGTTGTCGGGCGTGATGTACACCGCGCGCGACCAAGCGCACCTGCGGCTCTTCAATCTGCTTCGAGAGAAGAAACCGCTGCCGGTCGATCTTCGCGGCCAGACGATCTACTATGCCGGGCCGACGCCCGCCCCGCTCGGCCGGCCGATCGGCGCGGCGGGCCCGACGACGAGCGGGCGGATGGACAGGTTCGCCCCCGCGCTCCTCGCCGCCGGGCTGCGCGGGATGGTCGGCAAGGGCGAACGAAAAAAAGAGGTCGTCGACGCCATCCGAGAGCACGGCGCAGTCTACTTCATCGCGATCGGCGGCGCGGGCGCGTACCTGTCGAAGCGGATAACCAAGTGCGAGGTGGTCGCATTCGACGACCTCGGCCCGGAATCCGTCAAGCGCCTCGAGGTGAAGGATTTCCCGGCGATCGTGGGGGTGGACCCGAGAGGCCGGAGCGTCTTCTTACGCAAGAGTTGAGGCCGTATTGGAGCAAGGAGTCAGACAGTGAATATCCCATCTCTTGCAGAACGATGCGCCCTGGCACTGGCCGTCTTTGCATTTGCCTCCTTTGCGGCCTTCGCGCAGGAGGTCAAGGACGAGCCGGACAAGGAACCGAAGAAGGAACCCAAGCCGACGCCGAAGGAGATCACCACACTGCGCATGCGGCTCTTGCCGAACATGGCCGACATCGAGCTCCAGCGCGCGTACCAGCGCGCGATGAGGCAGCACAAGATGCTCCCACAGCTCCAGAAGGAGTGCAGGAAGTTCTACGAGGCCGCGCCGAGCAATCCGCTGGGAATCTACATCCACTCACGCGCACTGGACGACCCGGCAAAGCGGAAGGAGCTCCTCGACAAGCTCGTTGCGCTCGACCCGAAACATCCGTGGCCGCACGTGGACTTCGGCGAGATCGCGCTCGACGCAAAGGACCCGGTGCAGGCGGCAAAGCACTTTGCGAAGGCGGAAGAACTGGCGCCCGAGTCCGCCGGTCTGTTCAGAGAGATCGTGGGCGAATACCAGCGACGCAATATGTCGACGCAGGCCATCGAGTGGTTCGAGAAGGCGGTGAAGTTCGACCCCGCCCACGTCGCGTCACTCGAGGCGCTCATGGACCTCTGCAGCGACGCAGAGAAGTCCCAGCGGGTCGTGGAACTGGCGGCAAAGCTTACCGGCATCGACCCGAAACACGCCAGGTACTGGTGTATGTACGGGTACGGTCTCCATCGGCTGAACAAACACGCCGAGGCCAGGGAGAAGTACCTGAAGGCGCTCGAAGCGGACCCGAAGTACAGTTGGCCGGCGCACAACCTCGGCGCCCTCGCCATCGGCGCCGGCGAATACGAGACCGCCGTCGATTGGTTTCGAAAATGCCTTGAGTGGAACCCGCAGTACAAGAGCGCATGGAAGAAGCTCCTCTCCGTCCTGTACGGGAAACAGAAGAAGTACGATGAGACCAGGGACGCCTGCATGCGCGCACTCGTCTATTATCCCACCGACATCTGGACGTACAAAGTGCTTGCCGCAAGCCTGGATCAGCTCAAGTGCGAGAACGAGGCGACCGTCTACTGCGAGATCATCGTGATCCTGGGCCGCGAGGGAGCGATAACGGATGCCCTCGACGACCTGCTCGAAGAAGGGCCCACGCTGAAGCGGGGCGAGAATGTCCCCGAGGCAGTCGAGAAGCTCCCGCTCGAGCACCTCGAGCTGCTTGCGAAGGTGATGCCCGCGGTCTGCAAGGACGCGTCGAAAAGCCCGAAGTTCGCCCTCCGCGCCGATGCACTGCGCGACGATGTGACCAGACTGATGCAGAAGAGGAAGGACGAGGGTGAGCCGGAGTAGGCGCCGGCCCCGCCTGCAGGAAGATATGGTGGACGTGTTGAAGTAACTGGAGGTTCCCGATGAAGAGCGGATCCCTGGTGGCGCGCTTTTCCTCGACACTGGCCGTCCTTGCATTCGCCTGCCTAACGGCCTTCGCGCAGGAGGTCAAAGACGAGCCGGACAAGGACCCGAAGGCGGACCGCAAGCGGACGCCGAAGGAGATCGTCAAGCTTCGCATGCAGCTCTTCGCAAAGATGGAGGATATCGAGCTCCAGCGTACATATCAGCGTGCGATGAGGAAGCACGACATGCTTCCCCAGCTCCAGAACGAGTGCCGGCAATTCTACGAGGCCGCGCCGGATAAGCCGCTGGGAATCTACATCCACTCGCGCGCACTGGATGACACGGCGAAGCGGAAGGAGCTCCTCGACAAGCTCGTCGCGCTCGACCCGAAGCATCCGTGGCCGCACGTTGACTTCGGCGAGATCGCGCTCGACGCGAAGGACTCGGAGTTAGCGGCGAAACATTTCGCTAAGGCCGAGGAGCTCGCGCCCGAGTCCGCCGGGCTGTTCAGGGAGATCGCGGGCGAGTACCAGCGACGCAACATGCCGACGCAGGCCATCGAATGGTTCGAGAAGGCGGTGAAGCTCGACCCCGCCCACGTCGCGACGCTCGAGGCCCTCATGACCCTCTGCAACACTGTGGAGCGGTTCCAACGGGTCATCGAACTCGCCGCGAAGCTCGTCGAGATAAACCCCAGGAACGCCTGGTACTGGAACATGTACGGCTACGGTCTGCACCGGACGGAAAAACGTCCAGAGGCTGCGGAGAAATACCTCAAGGCGCTCGAGGTCAGCCCCAAGTACGGTATGCCAGCGTACAACCTTGGTCTTCTCTCCTTCGACACCGGCGACTTCGAGACGGCCGCGGGCTGGTTCAGGAAGAGCACGGAATGGGACCCGCGCTACCAGAGCGGGTGGCACAAGCTCATCCACATCCTGTTCAAGCGGCAGGAAAACTACGAAGAAGCGAGGAAGGCGTGCATGCGCGCGCTCGAGTACTTTCCGACGGACATCTGGACGTGCAAGGTGCTGAGCACGAGCCTCAAGGAACTCAAGTACGAGAGCGAGGCGATCGTGTACTGGGAGGTCGTGTCGATCCTGACCCGGTGTGGAGTAATGACGGGCGTGCTCGAAGACCTGTTCGAAGAGGGCCCGACCCTCACGCGTGGCGATGATGTTGCGCCCGCGGTTGAGAAGCTGCCGCTCGAACATCTCGAACTGCTGGCGAAGTTGATGCCCGCCGTCTGCAAAGAGGTGGCGAGCAGCGAGAAGATCCTCCTCCGCGCCAGCGCGCTGCGCGACGATGTCAACAGGGCATTGCAGAAGAAGAAGGAGGCGGCGGGGGAGCAGAAGTAGCACCCTGGCTGCCCCTGTCAGAGATTCCTCTTGCGTTCTTCGCGGCTTGAGTGTAGAATGTGTTTTCGTTTTTCACTTGCGCAGTTCACAGGGGGGACAAGATGCCGGAGCAGAGCCCCATCGCCGATGATCGTAGGCGGTTCATCAGGCTGGCGCGCCAACTGGACGCGGGCTTCCGCATCCTCGATGTTCATACGCTCCAGACCTCGACCGAATCCTATGCCTGTGTCATCCCCAATATAAGCGTCGGCGGCTGCAGAATCGATCTGGAGGGGTTCCCGCAGGAGACGCTCGGCGACGTGATCCGCGGCAAGAAGAAGCTCGCCCTGATGATAGAGTTCGGCAAGGACATGGGCACTTTCCGTACCATCGCCACAATCAGGTGGATCGAGATGATGGAGAGCGGGGCGACCGGGCTTGGAGTGGCATTCGGCGAGACGACCCAGGAAGACGACAGCAGGCTGAGGAAGTTCATCGTCGACTTCCTCAACTGGGGCGGCAGCAAGTCGCTCAGGCCACCGGGCTACTGGAAGAGGACGCTTCTGAAGAACCTGCGTCTCTATGTTCTCCTCGCGCTCTTTTTTGTGCTTGCCTTCTTTGCATCGTTCATCGTCGCAGAAGAGTTCTTTTCTTTCACGAATACCTTATCCAAGAAAGTGAAGCACCTCGAGAGCGGATTGAACAAGCTGGAGACGATGACGCCCGAAGAGGCCAAGGATGCCCTGAACCGGCTTGAGAAGATGGACGCGGCCGAGCTGCGCCGCGCCATGGATCGGCTCGAAGGGCGACAAGCGGAACTGGAGAAGACCATCCAGGGCGAGGAGAAGTAGCGATCCAGCCGTCGCGGGGCCCCTCGTGCCATTCTCGCGGAAGCGGGAATCGGGCGCACGCGCCCATGTCTGTCGTCCGCTGGACTCTACCGCTCCCTTACGGTCGCGGCACTGATTCCAGCCGTCGTAGCACTGAATCCGACATTCCCGCGGTCGCGCGTACTGTCCCCGCTGCCTACGGTTCGCGCGACACGTGTCGGACGCGCGGTCGAGCAAGAGCAGAAGCAGGAGCACGAGCACGAGTTTTGAGGGGAGGTGACGCGCCGGTTTCCTGCCTACTGCCTTCCGCCTACTGCTTACTGCCTTCTGCTTACTGCCTACTGACAACTACGGCTGCGGCATCTTGAGGAAGATGTAGTACAGCTTCCCTTCCGCGTACGTCTGCCCCGCCAGCTTTTCCGCGTCCGGCCCCACGCCAAGGTACACGTCGCACCGCCCCGCCGCCCGGATCGCGCTGCCTGTGTCCTGGTCGAGCGCGAACCCGTAGTACGCGGCCTGGGCCACGCCGCCGCCGGGACCCGCCGCGGGCAGCTTCGTCTCGACGAACGCGATGCACCCGCGCGGGAACACGGTCTTGTCTGTCGCGATCGTCCTGTACGGAGTGACGAGCGCGTTCAGGCTCCCCCACGGCCCGCCGTCCTGCTCCTTGAAGAAGACGTAGAGCTGGTTCTCGTAGAGGTACCTGTCGAGATCGGCCGGGTGCGCCTTGAAATATTCCCGCATGGCCTGCAGCGAAAGCCCGTCCTTCGCGATCTTCCCGTCGCGCACGAGCGCGAGCCCGACGCTCATGTACGGCCTGTCGGTCTTGCCGGCGTAGCCGATCTTCATCTCGCGCCCGTCGGGCAGCTTGATCCGCGCGGAACCCTGGACGTGCACGACGTGCACATCGAATCGGTCCTTCAGATAGACGAGCTCCTGGCCCGTCAGCAGGTTCTT
>JAVHLO010000104.1:0-3517 GCA_031082105.1 Planctomycetota bacterium | reverse complement strand
CGTTCGATCTCTTCGCGGGTGTAGTACGAGACGACCGTTCCTTCAGGGGTCTTCCGTCCGAGCGGCATGCCCTCCTCGTTCTTGACGACGTCCGTCGGCAACTTGTAGAGCGGGTACTTGTAGACGGAGTCGGGCTGCAGGCTCCCCTCGAAGATCGGCGTGCAGTATCCGGTGAAGAGCACGGTGCCCATGAAATCGCAGCCGACCGAGCGGTACACGTCGTAGCGTTCAACGATGAGCTTGTGGAGTTCCTCGCCCGATTTGACGTTCTGGACGAGGTCGCGGAACGACTGGAGGCTGGCGACCGCGCGATCATGGGAGATGTCGAGATAGGGGAAGTACTTCTTCGACGACGGCTTCTTGAAATACGCGATCGATTCATCGATGGAGGCGAGAAGCGAGGCAACATCCTTGAACCCGCTGCCGAAGTACGGGTATTCCGCCGGGTCGGTGATCTTCTGGAGCGCCATCATGCCCGGCGGCAACTCGCGCGTGTAGTCCTTCTTCGGCTCGGACGAACACGCCGCGAGCGCCGCGCAGAGGGCGAATAGGCCCAGTGTCAGGAGCGCATGACGCCAGCGCGGCAAGGCCGTGCTCTTTCGAGGAAGGCACATGCCGTCGGGCTGCGGCGCGGGCTGCAACTCGTTGTCGCGGATCCGGATCGAGGGTTCGTTCCTGCGAGAAGACTCCATCTTGAGAAACCTCCAAATGAAACAACCGATAGTGTCCCCCGTTATTTATCGCCCCGGAGAGCACATTTTCTTGACAACTTCGGGAGCACGGTGCTATTCTCGGTTCAGCGGGACACCTTGTTCTTCGCGCACCCGAGGGGCGGAGACTCGGAATCACCACGGAGACACGGAGAGCACAGAGATTGTCGCACTAGCTCGATCTGCTTCGCCGTTCTCTTGTTGAGTTTGGAGGGCATTCGCATGAAACAGTTGACTGCGGCCGTGTTGGTTTTGGCCCTGGTGGTTATCGGGGGCTGCTCATTCGGTGTGGGCGGCGGGCGCGGGTCGTCTTCGAGCTCGGGCTGAGGCTCCGGTTCCGGCGGCAGTTCGTCGTCGGGCTACGCCACCCTGTACATCAACAACTCCGAGGGCTCGACGCCGTGGAACGTCTACAACCACGGCGTGTACCTTGGACTTGTTGACGCAGGGTCGAGCGCGCGGTTCACCGTCCCGGCAGGCACGGTCGACATCGGCGTACAGGGCGTCAACGGCGGCAGCGTGATCGGCGTCGGGTCGTTCCGCGCGAACGCCGACGTGCCGTACACCATCAACCTCGGACGCATGACCCCGAGCTGATCGAGATAGGATTTCGACGACAGTCTGTCGTCAAGACGCACGCAATCCGCGTCAGACCACGTCCGACCTGTCTGACATGTCCGACAGGTCAGACACGCCCCGCGGGCAGCCCGGAATGCCGTGTATCCCCCTAGCCCGCATCATTCACGGACGTTTGTAGTAAGGCACGAAGCCGCAGCGGAGTGCCGTCGATTCTCGATAGAAGACGCCACTCCGGCTGCGGCCTGCGTGGCTTACTACAAACTTTGCAGTCTGTCACGAGTTATCGAAGGTTCGTGAATGATGCGGGCTAGTGTTTCCATCCACGATCGGAGAAAGTGCCCACATGAAGACCATCTCTCAACTCCTGCTGATTGCCGCGCTAGTCGTGGCCATTGGCGTGCACGGCACGTCGCCGGCCGAAGAAGACTCGGCCGGGACCGCGTCCACCCCCACCGACGAGCAGACCGATGCCCTGTTCAAGGCGATCATCGACGCGAAGGACTGGCCGGCGGCTTTGAAGATGATCGAGGCCAGTCCCGGCCTGGCGCGCGTCACGGACAACCTGAGGCGGACTCCGCTCCACTTCGCCGCCGCGACCGAAAAGGTGGAGGTCATCGAGTTTCTTGTCGAAAAGGGCGCCGATCTGGAAGCGCTTGACGCCAACGGCGCCTCTCCGTTGTGCACGGCGGTCAAGAACAAGCGTGTCGAGGCGTGCGCGTTTCTCGTCGGCAAGAAGGCCAATGTCAACGTGGCGCAGAAGTCGGGGATCACCCCGCTGCACGACGCCGCATGGCTTGGCGGCCCGGAGATCGTTGCGTTGCTTCTGAAGAACGGCGCCAGGGTCAACGCCGCGACAGAGACCGGCGATACACCCTTGCACATGGCTGTCGTCAAAGGCGATCAGACATCGGTCACGGACCTGCTGAAGAACGGCGCCGATGTGAGCGCCAGGACAAGCAAGGAGGAAACACCGTTGTTCCTCGCGGCGCGGGAAGGCCGGCTGGAGATTGCCGGAATGCTGTTGGACAGCGGCGCCGAACTCAACGGCAAGGGTCCGCGCGGCTGGACGCCGCTGGTCATCGCAGCCATGCAGAAAAGAACGGCGGTCATCGACTTTCTGCTCAAGAAGGATGCCGTCGTTGACGGCATAAACGTGCTCCTCGCGGCCGACTCGGGTTCGGTGGCGCTGCTCGAGAAGCGCCTCGCCGCAGGAGACGACATCAACGCGCGCGGCAAATGGGGACGAACCGCTCTCATGTTCGTCGCCCATTCAGGTGACGCAGGGATCGCCGCCGCGCTGATCGCGCACAAGGCCGACGTCAACGCGACCGCCGAGGAAGGCATCACCGCATTGCATGTAGCGGCCTCTCAGGGCAAGCCGAACGTCGCCGAGCTGCTGCTCAAGAACGGCGCAGTGAAAGACACGAAGACGACCTCGGGCGGCCATACTCCCCTGCATGTCGCAGCGGTCAACGGACACCCCGAGATGGTAACCCTGCTGTTGAAATACGGGGCCCCGCTCGACGTCAAGAACGACAGCGGCGACACTCCGCTCCTGGCGATGGTCAACCAGAAACAGCGCGAGCCGGGGCCGTGGGATCGTGAAGTGGCGAATCTGCTGGTCGCCGCTGGCGCGGGCATCGAAGGGATTGACCTGTCGATGGCCTGTCGAATCGGCTCGCTGGAAGTGGTGAAAAGGAGCGTCGCCGCCGGCGCGGATGTCAACACGCCGCACGGAAAGTACGAGGTCAGGCCTCTTTCCAACGCGGTATTCTACGACCACCTGGAGGTCGCCGAATTCCTTCTCGCCAAAGGCGCGGACGTGACGGCGTCCTCGGCGTTCAGCGAGGCGGCCCGCAACGGCAAGCTGGAGATGCTGAAGATGTTTTTGAGGAACGGCGTCGGTATCGAGACGAAGGACGCCGACGGGAACACAGCCCTGCATGCGACGGCGCAGCGAGGTCAAACCGCGGCGATCCTGTTCCTGCTGCAGAACGGCGCCGACCTCAACGCCGGTGACAAGTGGGGCAATACTCCGCTGTATGTAGCGGTTCTGAACGGGAAGACGAAGGCGGCCGAATTGCTTCTGAAGGAGGGCGCCCGGACCGACGTCGCCAACAGCGTCGGAAAGACCGCGTTGAGGATCGCCCAGGAGGACAACAACCAGGAGATGATCGAGCTGCTCAAGAAGTATGGGGCGAAGGAATGACCCGGCTTTTTTGGAGCGC
>JAVHLO010000103.1 GCA_031082105.1 Planctomycetota bacterium | reverse complement strand
CCACTTGGCCGGAGCTGCAGTCGGCAACCGGAGTTGCCTCCCGCCTCCCCGCCTTCTGCCTTCTGTTCCCTGGCCGCTCCCTCACGGTCGCGGCTCGGAAGCTGCCTAGTGCCTACCGCCTTCCGCCTACTGCCCACTGCATACTCCTTGCTGATCACTCTCCTAGTCAGGCGTCGGCAGCTGGAGCTGCCTCCTACAGCCCGCAGCCCGATGCTCGCTACTCACTACTCGCTACCCGCTACTCGCTTCCCGCCGTATTGCTCCGCTCCCGCCGCCGTCACCTTCCCGTCCCGGATATCGCGTTCGAGCGCGGCGGGGTCGCGCTCGGCCGGGTCGCCGTAGCCGCCCGCGCCGGGCAGGTGGAGACTTACAACATCGCCCTTCTTCAGCGTGTCGAGCCCCTTCGATTTCATCCGCCTCTTGTCCGGCGTGTCGGGGTTTAGGTAGAATACGCCTTTCGATCCCTCTTTCCCGCCGAAGATCCCCCACGGCGCGAACTCCTGCCGGTCGCCGTAGCGTGAGAACGTCATGCCGTCGATTAGCGTCCGGATATCGCGCCGGACTGCCAGCCCGCCCCTGTACTTGCCCGCGCCGCCGCTGTCCGGGATCAGCTCGTACCGCTCGATCCGCACGGGGACCTCCATCTCAGCCGCCTCGATCGGCGTGTTCATGAACCGCGCGAGGTGCGAGTCCTGGCCGTCGCGGCCGTCCTTCGTCGGCCGCGCGCCCGCACCGCCGCCCTGGATGTCGATATAGACGAACCGCTTCCCCGTCTCAGGATGGTAGCCGCTGAACCCGCAAGTCGTGATCTGCGCGTGGCTGCCCGCGGTCACCCTGTCCGGCAGCGCCTTAGACAACGCCTGCAGCATCGCCTCGCAGATCTTTTGCGAAGTGTTGGTGCGCGCGCCGCACGCCTTCGGCATCTTCGGGTTGACGACCGAGCCGTGCTCCGCCTCGATGACGAACGGCCGGTAGCAGCCCGAGTTCGGCGGGACGTGCGCGTCGACCACCGCGATGAGCGCGTAGTAGACCGCCGCCCAGGCCGTCGCGAGCGGGCAGTTCGTGTTGCCGACGACCTGGGACGACGTGCCGCCGAAATCGATCGTCGCGTGGTCGCCCTTCTTGTGGATGTTCACCTGGATTTTGATCGGCGTGTCGGAGACGCCGTCGTTGTCGACGTAGTCCTCGCCGGAATAGGTCCCGTCCGGGATCGCCTTCAGCCCCTCGCGGATCCGTTTCTCGGAATAGTCGAGCAGCATGCGCGTGCATTTCGAGACGACGTCGATCGTGTACTTCTCGAAAATCTCCTTCAGCCTGCGTACGCCGACGAAATTGGCGGCGACCTGGGCGCGGATATCGCCGAGCGTCTTTTCGGGGACCCGGATATTGGTCCCGATGATGTTCATGATCTCGCGGTCCTCGCGGAACTGCTTGTAGAGTTTCACCATCGGCATGCGGATCCCTTCCTGGAATATCTCGGTCATGCCGCCCGCGACACCGCCGGGGGCGGAGCCGCCCATGTCGGAATGGTGCGCGATGCTGCCGACGAAGCCGGCGAGCTTGCCCTTGTGACGGACGGGCGAGATCGTGAGGATGTCCATCACGTGCTGGCCGCCGAGGTAGGGGTCGTTGCAGATGATGACGTCGCCGTCGCAAAGCTCTTCGTCCTTGAACCGGCTGACGAGGCTGCGCATGGTAAGCTCGAAGCCGGTGAGGAGCATCGGCGCGTGGTGGGCCTGCGCGACGGTGTTGCCCTGGGCGTCGAAGACGGCGCACGTGATGTCCATGATCTCCTTGATGATGGTGGACCGCGACGTACGGACCATCGTGTACCCCATCTCGTCCGCGACCTGTTCCATCGCGTAGCGGATGACCTGCATCGTGATCTTGTCGGCCTTGTATTTCATGCGAAACTACTCCAGTGAAGCAATTGCGACCAGTTGACGGAAGTCCTCAAGAAGGTCGCGCGCATGTTTTCGCAGGTACAGTTCGACCTTCCCGGGGTTCAATCCGGCCCGCAGCATGTTGAGGATATCGTTCTCGTCGCGCGCGCCGCGGACCGCGGTCATTTTCAGATAGACCATCACTTCCGGGAAAGCAACCGGCATCCGGTCGATCATCCTCGGCTGCCGGACCGCCTCCTCGAGGAAGCGTTCGCCTTTCTCGGGGAAGAGCAAATCCACATTTACGCCCCCCACTCGTATCGTGACGCCGCTGACGGACGCGGCCAGCGGTTTCCCGCCCAGCACAGCGCGGGCCTCGACAGGCACAAGGAAATCCACATCGCGCGTCGCGCGCGGCTCGGCGTACGCGTTCACGGCCAGCCCGCCGACCAGGGCATGAGGAATCCCCGCCCTGCGCAACCTCGCGGAGATCGCTCTCGCCGCCTTTTCCACCTTCTCGGGGACGGCGGAGAATATCGGGCTTTCTCTTCTTCTTGGCATGTCTTTGCTCGGCTCCAAGCGCAGGGCGAGGGCGGGTTGCTCTGTCGCGTCCCATTATATTCCGGCATCGCGCGCGAGTCAAGAGAAGGAAGCGACCGGCGGAAACCGACCCATCCAGCCGATGCGAGACCGGCGTTCTGGAGCGTCAAGGCCTTAGCTTTGACCTTCCCGGAGAGCCAGGGACGCCAAGAATCATTATGAAGCCAAATCCGACCGGATACTGGAACAGGGACTTCAAGAGACTCTGACGAGACTACAGGACTTCCAGTCTCGTGCAAGTCTCTTTTCCGCCTCAGGCGGATCCCGCCCTTGGCGGGACAGTCCCTGTCCGTGTTCCCCGCGGAATCGATGATCGGGTGTGTTTGAAACTCGCGAGAATCCAGGCGTTCCCTCGAAGGAAAAACGAAAGCCTTGCGCCCGACCCGGCGTTTTGACGATGAATGCTTGTGGAGCGTATCCTGAAGTCTTGACATGGGCGCGATGTTCTGGAGCGTCAAAGCTGAAGTCTGTCCTAACAACGATGTCAAAGCGCGTCATCACAATATCGATCTTCCTGTGCGTCCTGCCGGCCTTGACGCTCGGCCTGGTCATCGCCTATTTCCTGTCCGACGCGTACCAGTCCACGCGCTACCAGGGCGGGCTCTCCTCGTTTCTCGCCGCGGTTGCCGCATTGCTCGGCATCTACGCGCTCGCGCTCGTCATCTCCATCTCCGCGGTGCGAAAAGACTCGCGCCGGCTGCTCGGCGAGGCGCAGGAACACGCCAACCTTAACAAGGAGCTGATGTCCCAGCGCCGTGAACTCCAGACGGAGGTCGATTTCCTTTCGACGATGCGCGAGGCGCTCATCACGGTCACGCAGGACCTCGATGCGGAGACCGTGCTCCAGAAGGTGCTTGAGCTCACCGGCGACATCGTCCGCGCGAAGGGGCGCGAGGAGATCGGTATCTTCAAATGCGACGAAGACGGCAAGCCCGTCCCGCTGGCATACAGGAAAGAGGGCGCAACCCTCTTCGGGCGCGAACTGGAGAAGGTGTACATAGACAAGCACAACGTCGCCGAGTGCGCCGAGTACAAGCGGCTCTTCCGCCTGGCCGATGAAGACCAGCTCGACATCGCGTTGCCGCTGACCGCGGACCGCGAGATCGTGGGCGTGCTCAAGGTCGTCGTCCCGCTCGAAGGGCACCGCGAGGAAAAACACGCACTCGCCGAGCTGCTCGAACAGAACCTCCAGAACTTCGCAAACACCGTGGCGCTGGCGATCAAAACGCCCGACCTCTACACGCGCACCATCACTGACGGCTTGACCGGCCTCTATTCAAAGCGCCATTTCCTCAGCCAGATACCGACCTACTTCGAGATGGCGCGTCGGCACAACGAGCCGCTGTCGATGTTGATGGTCGACATCGACCACTTCAAACAGGTGAACGATACGCACGGCCACCAGACTGGCGACATCGTATTGAAGGCGGTCGCGGGCGTGCTGAAGAAGGCGTCACGCCTGTCCGATTCGGTCTACCGCTACGGCGGCGAGGAGATGGGTATCCTCATGCCGGAATCGAGCGTGCGCGAGGCCGAGATGACCGCCGAGCGGTTGCGGAAGAAGGTCGAATCGAAGAAGATGACCGGCTCCGACAAGGAAGAGGTGCGCGTGACGATATCGATCGGCGTGGCGACCTTCATGCCCGGCATGACAGGTTTCCAGCAGATCGTGGAGCACGCGGATAAGGCGCTCTACGAGGCGAAGCGGACGGGGCGGAACAAGGTGTGCGTCTTCGGCGCGCCAATCCCGCAGCAGGTTGAGACGAGCGCGTAGGTCCTCTTTGCGCGTGTCGTATCCTCCCGAGGCAAATCCCGTAGTCTGGCTGGCAATTTCTTGCCCGCTCCTCTGGTACACTTCTATCCAACCGCCGATCTTCCTCTATCCCGCCCGTGCGGTAGCGCTCTTTTGATTTGCGCTAACGCATTGGCGTTGAACGCGTTGAGTGCCACGTCGATTCCCGCCCTGGAAGGTCATGTATAGGCATACTGTTTGCTTTGCTGTTGAGTCTCGCAGCCGTACTGCGCGACGGGCGGACGTGGCGGAACAAGAAGGGCGAACTCGTTGCCATCTTTCGCAGGCCGTATCCGCCATGCCGGCTCTTCCACACGGCCATCGAGCGCAGTAGGGGCCGACTGATCGGCCCTTCTCTGGAGCCCCCGGGCGTCTCAGTGGTCGTCTTTCCCGCGAAATTGCCTGTCTGCCACGCCTGTCCATCGACAGGCAGAGCGGACGTGGCGCTGTTGTCTTCGGTCCCGATAGGTCAGGACGCCGCATTGTGAGGTTGCAGGCTATGAGTACAGCGGTTCGCACGAATTCCAGGGTCGAGGAGGCGCGAGACAAACAAACCGACAAGGTCTTTCTGCCTCCATGTCAGATCGCATGCCCGATCGGCGAGGACATCCAGCGGACGAACGTCCAGCTCGCCGCGCTGCCTTCCGATGTCAGGGATGCCCACAAGGGAATACTCCGCGTGGGCGACGAAATCTACGACAAGAACCCGCTCTTCATGGTCTGCGGCTACGTCTGCGGCCTGTGCGAGAAGGACTGCAACTACAAGGACAAGGGCGGCTCGATCCGGCGCCGGCTGCTGAAGCGGTTCGTGGCCGACAACTACCTGTCTCGTCTCGCCGAGCGCGAGCCGATGGCGAAGCCCCGCGACGGCGCGAAGATCGCCGTCATCGGCGGCGGGCCTGGCGGGCTCATGTGCGCGTTCGACCTGGGCAAGCGCGGCTACAAGGTCACCATCTTCGAACGCGGCCCGAAGCTCGGCGGCGCGGTGCGCGCAATACCCAAGTATCGCCTGCCAATCGAAATACTCGACGGCACCATCGACAACCTCGTCCGCATCGCAGGCGTCGAGGTCCGTACCAATACCGAAGTGAAGGATTTTGAGGCGTTGCGCAAGGAAGGGTTCAAGGCAATCTTCGTCGCGACCGGCACGCCCTACGCGCGGCCGCTCAATTTCGAGGGCAAGCCCGTCCCGGCCGAACTGGAGGGCGTGTTCCTCGGACTCGAATTCCTGTGGGAGGCGAACCGCGAGAAGCTCCCCAAAGATATGTTCAAGAACAAGAAGGTCATCGTCGTGGGCGGCGGCAACGTCGCTTTCGACGTCGCCAGGACGGCCAGGCGGCTCGGCGGCGCCGTCGAGATGGTCTGCCTCGAGTGCGCCGACAAGACAGTGAAGGATGGAATACCCGCCGATGAGGAAGAGATCGAGGGCGCCCACGAGGAAGGCATAAAGGTCAACTACTCCCGCGGCGTGTCGGAAGTGGTCGGTGACAAAGGCAAATTCAAAGGGATCAAGTGCCCGAAGTGCGTCGGCGTCTTCGACGACAAAGGGTTCAACCCGAAGTTCAAGAAGGACGATGTCCTCCAGCTCCAGGGCGACGTTCTCATTGTCACCATCGGCCAGGGGCCGGACAGGGCGCTCTACCAGAAAGAAGGCTTGCTCAGCGAGAAGGGCAGACTCGAAGTCGACCCCGTGACCCTTGCCGGCCTCAAGAAGGGCGTCTTCATCGGCGGCGACGTCAAGCGGATCGGGTTCGCCGCCGACGCGATGCGCGACGGGTTGGCGGCCGCGGAATCGATCGACCGCCTCATCAAGGGCGCCGACCTCAAGGCGGGCAGGGAAAAGAAGGTCGAGAAGACCGAGACGCCCGAATCGCCCAGGTACAAGGAACAGACGAAGGTCGCCTACTTCCGCAGCAGAGACCGGGTCGGGACATTCGACATGGTCGAGAAGGGATTCACGCTGCATGAGGCGATACGGGAGGCCAAGCGCTGCCTCTGCTGCGGCCCCTGCAAGTCCTGCAAGGCCTGCGTCCTTATGAACCTCCAGACCGAGATCCGCGAGATAGAGGTTAACAAGGATATCTGCAGCGGCTGCGCGATCTGCCTCTCCGTGTGCCCTTACGGCGCGATCGAGATGAAGGAGGAGACCGGGCACACCATCTCGGTCAGCAACGACGTGCGCTGCAAGCGGTGCGGCGTGTGCGTCACGGCCTGCCCGGCCGAGGCCCGCGACATAAGGGACGACCTCGTCGAGACGAAGGACGCGCTCTTCAAGAACCTCGCGTTCCCCGTGACCAAGGGCAGCATCATGATCGTAGATGACGAGGATATCATCAGGAAGTCGCTCGCCGAATGGTTCCGGGACGCGGGCTTCAGCACCGTCCTGGCCGAAGACGGCCGCGCGGCATTGAAGACATTGGCGACCACCCCTGTCGACGCGGTCTTCCTGGACCTCAAGATGCCCGGCATGAACGGCATCGAGGTGCTCAAAGAGATCCGGGAAAAACGCCTGTGCCCCAATGTCATAATGATCACCGCCTACGGCACGATCCAGAACGCCGTGGAGGCGATGAAGATCGGCGCGATCGAATACGTCGTGAAGCCGTTCGAGCCCGCGGACCTGCAGAAGGTCGCGGAGACCGTCATCGGGGTCTAGCCCGGAATTCAGAAGTCATAATCCGGAAGTCAGAATGCTGGCCGCGTGTTCCCGTCCGCGCGGATTCCGGGACACCACCGTCGGATTCTGGATTCCGACTTCCGGATTCTGGCTTCTCGGATTCCAAGTAGTGGAGGCGCATGTATGAGCGGAAACTTCCAGCCTAAGATAGTCGGATTCCTGTGCAATTGGTGCTGCTACGCGGGCGACGACCTGGCGGAGGCGCCGCGGTTCCACCACCCCCCCAATCTGAGGGCGGTGCGCGTCATGTGTTCCGGCCGCGTGGACCCCACCTTCGTTCTCGAAGCCTTCGCGAACGGGGCCGACGGCGTGCTCATCGGCGCGTGCCACCTCGGAGAGTGCCATTTCCAGGAGGGAAACTACGCGACCGTGCGCAGGTTCCCCATCCTGCAAAGGTTGCTCCGCCAGTTCGGGATCGAAGACGAGCGCGTGCGGCTGGAATGGGTCTCCACGGCGGAGGGCGAGCGGTTCGAGAATGTCGTCGCCGACATGACCGAGAAGGTGAAGGCGCTCGGTCCGGTCAAGTGCACTGTGTAGCCCGCATCGTTCACGAACAGCAGCCGCAGGCTTCGAGCCTGCGCTGTTCGGACAAAACTAGTGGAGGAAAACAGAATGGCCGGTAAACTCAAATTCGCGGTCTACTGGGCTTCAATGTGCGGCGGTTGCGACGTCGCCATCACGCACTTGAACGAGAAGGTCCTCGATGTCGTCGCCGTGGCCGATTTTGTCTTCTGGCCCTGCGCCATGGATTTCAAGCTGGCCGACCTCCAGGGCTACAAGGACAAGTCCATCGATGTCTGCCTCTTCAACGGCGGCATCAGGACCGAAGAGCACAAGCACATCGCCGAGCTCCTCCAGAAGAAGAGCAAGGTCATGGTCGCCTTCGGCAGTTGCGCCTGCTTCGGCGGCATCACCGGCCTGGCCAACGCCACCACCAGGGACGCGCTCTTCAAGGCGGCGTATCTCCAACAGACGTCCACCCCGAACCCGAAGAAGACCATGCCGAAACTGAAAACCATGGTGCAAGAGGGCGAGTTGACGCTGCCCCAGGTCTTCGAGACCGCGCTCGCGCTCGACCAGGCAATCGCCGTGGACTACTACCTGCCCGGCTGCCCACCGGAGACGGGCACAGTGGCGGCCGCAGTCAATGCGATTGCGACCGGCAAGCTCCCGCCGAAGGGCGCGACCATCGCCGGCACTAAGCCGCTCTGCGACGAATGCCCGAAGAAGAAGGAAGAGAAGAAGATCAAAGAGTTCAAGCGGCCGCACGAAGTGATCATCCCGCCCGACAGCACGAAGTGTCTCCTGGAACAGGGGATCGTCTGCTGCGGGCCCGCAACCGTCAGCGGGTGCGGCGCGCGCTGCATCTCCGTCAACATGCCCTGCAGGGGTTGCTACGGCCCGCCCGCGGGCGTCAAGGACCAGGGCGCAAAGCTGCTCTCCGCGCTCGGGTCGATCATCGACAGCGCCGATGAGAAGGAGATCAGGAAGATCGTCGACCAGATCGCCGACCCCATCGGGACCTTCTACAGATACGGGTTGCCGAAGGCGCTGCTGCGCAGGACGCGGGCGCAGTAACGGACTGCGCTCCGAGACTGTTCACGAATCGGGGAAAAGCAACGACAGCCTGTTCAAGTAGCGCAGTTTGTAGTAAGGCACGAAGCCGCAGCGGAGTGCCGTTCCATAGGAGCCGCCAATGCAAAAGCTGACCATCGACCCCATCACGCGACTTGAAGGACACGGCAAGATCGAGATATTTCTGGACGACAAGGGAGACGTGGAAAACGCCTACCTTCAGGTCCCGGACTTCAGGGGATTCGAGGAATTCTGCGTGGGCAGACCCGCGGAGGAGATGCCCAGGATCACCCAGAGCATCTGCGGGGTGTGCCCGTGGGCGCACCACCTCGCCTCCACGAAGGCGCTCGATGACCTCTACAAGGTGAATGTCCCGCCCGCCGGAAAGAAGCTGCGCGAACTGGCCTACAGCGTCTATTCCTTCTACGACAAGATCATAAACTTCTATTACCTCGCCGCGCCGGACTTCGTCGTCGGACCGTCGGCGCCCAAGGCCGAGCGAAACGTCATCGGCCTCATCCAGAAGGTCGGCCTCGAGATAGGAAAGAAAGTCATAGAAAACTACCGCCTCGCACAGGACATCCTCGAGAAGATCGGCGGACGCAAGATCCACCCCGTCTTCGGCCTGCCCGGCGGCGTTGCCAAGCCGATCACCGACCAGGACCGGAAGGACATCATCGACAAGGCAAAGGGGTTCATCGAGTTCGGAAAATTCTCGTTGAAGGTCTTCGACGACCTCGTCCTCAAGAACAAGAAGTACCTCGACCTCATCACCTCCGACATCTACCGGATAAAGACCTACCACATGGGCCTCGTCGACAAGGACAACAAGGTGAACTTCTACGACGGTGACATCCGGGTGGTCGACGAGGAGGGAAAGGAATTCTTGAAGTTCAAGGCCGCCGACTACAACAAGCACATCGCAGAGGAAGTGGTCGAATGGTCCTACATGAAGTTCACGTATCTCAAGGCCGTCGGCTGGAAGGGACTCGTAGAAGGCAAGGACAACGGCATCTATTCCGTCGCCCCGCTGGCCAGGCTGAACGCGGCCGTCGGGATGGCGACCCCGGAGGCGGACGCCGAGTATAAGAAGATGTACTCCGTCCTTGGCGGTAGGCCGGCGCACTTCTCGCTCGCATATCATTGGGCCAGGCTGATCGAGCTCCTCTACTCCGCGGAGCGGGCGCTCCAACTGGCAAAGGATGAGGAGGTCTCCGCACCGAACGTGAGAACAATCCCGACCAGGACGCCGAAGGAAGGCGTGGGCGTTGTCGAGG
>JAVHLO010000102.1 GCA_031082105.1 Planctomycetota bacterium | reverse complement strand
CCACCGCAGCGGATCCGCCTGCGGCGGAAACCGAGTTCGGAATGACAGGCTGTCGTTGCTTTTCCCTGATTCGCGGATAATTCCTGCTAGGTCTGTTTGCTTTTCTTCAAGTCCTCGGGTTTTCCCGCGTCGGCGCATTTGTACCCCCCTAAGACCCCACCGACGCGGGAATGACGTTTCACTGCTCTACTTCTTGCAGAAATACTCGATCAGCTTGCGCGCGACCTCGCCGCCCACCCTGCCCTGCCCCTCCACCGAGGATGCGCCGAGGTGGGGCGTGAGGATGACCTGTTCAAGGCTGAGTAACGGATTGTCCTTCTGGATCGGCTCGACCTCGAAGACGTCCATGGCGGCGCCTGCGACCTTGCCGGCCTTGATCGCCTCGGCGAGCGCGGGCTCGTCGATGATCCCGCCGCGCGCGCAGTTGACAATGCGCACGCCCTGCTTCATCCGATCGAACTGCGCCTTGCCGAGCATGTGCTTCGTCTCGGGCGTCACCGGCATGTGGAGCGACATGTAATCGGAGGTCGTTATCACGGTATCCAGCGGGACCATTTTGACCGCCAGGCCCGCGGGCAGTTGTTCCTGTTTCACGATCGGGTCACAGGCGATGACCTTCATCCCGAATGCGATCGCGCGCACGGCGACTTCGCGCCCGATGCGGCCGATCCCGAGCAGGCCAAGCGTCTTGCCGTAGAGCTCCATCCCCTCGAATTTCTTCTTCTCCCACTGGCCGGCCTTCATCGATGCCGTGGCCTGCGGGATGAACCGCGAGAGCGCCAGCATGTGCCCGAGCGCGAGCTCCGCGACCGCGATGCTCGAAGCCTCCGGCGTGTTCATCACCTCGACCTTGCACGCCTTCGCGGCCTCGCAGTCGATGTTGTCCACGCCGACTCCGCCGCGGACGACGACCTTGAGTGCCTTTGCAGCGGCAATGACGTCTTTGGTGATCTTCGTAGCGCTACGGACGACGATCGCCTCGTAGTTGCCGGCGCACTTCAGCAGGTCTTCCTTCGAAATCCCCTTCTGGACATCAACCTGCAGGCCCGCCTGCTTCATGCTTTCGACAGCGGCGGAACTCACCGGATCACAGATAAGCACTTTGGCCATGTCGGTCCTCCAATCAGAAAATGTGGTCGGAAACGCGTCTCCGGATTCCAATTCAAACCCATGTCAATTTCCGAGATTCTGCAGTATTGTCCTGCACCACGCGGCAGTCGTGTGGCGTGCGACACCTCTGGATTCCCGCCTTCGCGGGAATGACAAAGACACGTTCTGTTTCAAAGTCGTCGAAGTGACCCAGTACCGGGACGTCCAGTGACTGCAGATCGGGTCCTGCGACGGTCCGGCTTCGACAACGCCGGGACAGGTGTTGGATTATACCGAAAAAATCCGCGCACGTTCAAGTAAAACCGCGTCGGTGGGCGCGTGCGGGCGCGGCTGCTGCCTGTAGACGCTTCGCGCACGGCGGTACGGACGGCACGCCGACGTCCGGCTGCGCTTCACACCCCGGCCGCAAGATTGCCTCCAAGACAGGACAATGCCGCGTTTTCGACGGCAGGCGACATCCGCGCTTCGTCCTTCGCCACCCCTTCGAGGCGCAATCCCCGCGCCACCATATTCCCCACGATGCAAAAAATCTTCACATCATCCATCGCGTTGCCGATAAGAATATTGCCTGACATGTTGAGGACTGTCCTGCGCTGCCTTTGTCTATCCGGTTTTGCCGAGGTGCACTCGTGAAGAAGTCCATGACCAAGACCTCCGTCAGCGTCTCCTGTTCAATCCTTGCATTCTACGAAGACACGGGCGATCTCGTCCCGTTCGCCTTCTCACCTTCTCCGAACGGGAGGCTGCTTGCCTACGTCTTCGGCGAGCCATCCGGCGCCGAAGGCGACCTTTGGGTGCTCTCCGCGCGAACGGGCGCGCGCAAGTGTCTCGTGTGGGACGACCACTGGTACTGGTCGCCCTCGTGGAGTCCATCGGGCGACGAGTTGGCGATCTGCTCGAGCCGTACAGGCGCCGGCGAGGTCTGGAAGGTGAGGATCGAGGACGGCCAGCCCCAGTTGCTCACCAATCACGGGAAGAACATCTCGCATGCCGCCTGGTCTCCGGACGGCAATCGGATCGCGTTCGTCTCTTCGAAGAACGGCCCGTCCGAGCTGTGGTGCATGGACTCCGACGGAAGCAACAAACGGGTACTAGCGCCCAACAGGCTGTGGGTCGACGCCTTTCAAACCCTCGGCGCCCGCCCGCCCCTCGCCGTGGCATGGTCGCCGGATTCGAAACACCTGGCCTTCACCTCGATAGAGCCTAACATCTCGGAGATTGAGAGGAAGTACCGCCTCGACCCCGGCACATTCACTCGATGGACGCTGCGGCTCCATGTGGTCGACTGCGGGGAGGACACTCAGTCCTCGCCCAAGGGCATCTTCTCCGCCGCGCTGGAGCACAGGGATTCTGGAGCCATCCGCAGCCTCTCGTGGTCTCCCGACGGCGGAAGGCTGGCATTCAATCTCATGATGAACGACGCCTCCTCGATGATCATCGTCGGCACCGACGGGGTCGTCGAGCACAGATTTGACTGCCTCGGTTCCCTTTCGAAAGCCCCCTGGTCCGCCGACGGCAAGACACTGGCCTTCGTGCACGGCGGCAATCAACTGGAATTCTTCGATGTCCAGTCCGGTCTGACGACTCTTGTCGATGCGGATTTCGGCTATGACGCGTCCTGGCGGGATGCGACTTTCATGTCCGGCGCAAGGACAATTCTCGCCGCGTACGGTCATGCGCTCGTGTCGTTCGCCCTGCCCGCCGCAGCAGGCAAGCACGTGGAGTTGAGCGCCCTGGACAAGACGTCGTCCGCGCCCGCGCCGGAGCTGTCGAGACGAACGGAACTCGAAACCAGGTCACGTATCGTCCGTTCCGAGCTGGAGTCCGTTGTCGTCTCCGGCGACCCGGCAATGCTCGAGTTCGCCATCGCGGCGCTCGAGGATGTCGGCTTCCATTGGCTCGCGGGCCGCGCCCTCGCCGCCATCGGTGCGGAGCGCGTCCAACATGCACTGGCCTATTCGCTCGCCTCGCCCGACCCCGTGGTCCGCGCAGGAGCGGTCAAGACGGCCGAGCTGCTCGTCGATGCCCACGGGCTCAAACCGGATGAGACCACGCTCGACCGGGTCCGCAAGATCCTCCGCGGATACCGCAGAGAGATTCCGCAGGCGCGCATCCTCGCCGCAACCCTGCTCGGCAAGGCCGACGACGCCGAGGCCGTACGGGACCTCATGAACGCAACGCTGGACGAGGACGAGAACGTCCGGACAAACGCCATACTCGCGCTCGGCATGATCGGCGAGCCGATGAGCATTCCCAGCATCCTGAGCGCGCCGCTCGCCGGCAAGTCAGCCTATGTCGAGTTCGAGGACATCCTGGTCCCGCTCGATTTCGGCCGGCCCGAGATCTGGCCCGTCGCCCATGGCAGCATCGGTTACGGCGACCCCGTGGGTCTCGCGAAGATCAAGGCGCTCGCCGCCATGGAGTCGGCGGAGAGCCTCGCTACGCTCGAAAAGATGACGGACCACTCGGATTGCGCGATGAGATACTGGGCGCTCAGGCTGCTGGCCGGGTTCAAGGGCGCACAGTTGCAGCGCGTGTTCGAGACCGCGCTCATCGACCCCAGCCCCGCCGTCCGCAGCCTCGCCATCAGTGTGCTCCAGCGCGAGGAGCTCTGGCCGACGAAGCTGGCAACCCCGTTCGAACTCGAGGCGATGAAAGAGATCAGGCAGTACGAGGGCGGCGACGAGATCCGCTCGGAGATCTGCATCTCCGGCCATGTCATCAACCGGCATTCATCCGAACTCCACCGCGTCGCGGCAGGCACATGCTGCGGTGACCGGTCGCAGGTCGAGTCGCTGGGCGTCATCCCCGCCGGTGGAAAGAGCGAATTCCTCTTCTTCTTCGTCCTGCCGGCCTGGGAACCCCTGCCCGAGAGCATCAATATCGTCGTGGAGTCCTCGGAGGGGATCAGGCAGGTCTTTCCGGTCAATCTGAAGTGACGGTTCCAATGAGGGACCTGTTTTGTCACTCTGAACTCGGTTCGGAATCTCCTTGTCCGCAGTGCGGCAGAGCCGCAACAAGAACAGCCACAGAGCCACAGAGACACAGAGACACGGAGACACGGAGGCGCAGACATTGGAGCTGAGAGTGGCGTCATCATCCTGGAGATTTCTCTGTGTCTCCGTGTCTCTGTGGCCACAAATCTTGCCGAAGAAACAAGATCTTGCGGGATGGTTGAACAGGATGAGGAGATGCCCCGCTGCGGTCGAAGCATGGCACGCAAGGCAGCTTTCTTTCGATATCAAGTGAGTTGACACCATGACAATGAACCTCAGACACGAGCGGCTCCTCGTGATCGCCCCGCACGCGGACGACGAGACCGCCGGCGCGGGCGGACTGATATCGCGCGTCAAGGCCGACGGCGGCAAGGCATTTGTGATGGTGATGTCGGTCGGCGACCTCGACCATTTCACCGGCACGAGACAGCGGGTGCACGGCAGCCAACGGGCCAATGAACTCGCCGCGGCCATGAAGACGCTCGGCGCGGACGACTTCGACATCGTGATGACCGACAGCAACCTTCACATGAGGCTTGACACGCTCCCGCGCCGCGACCTGGTGAACCTCATCGAGAGCGGGTCGAGGCTTGCGACGGAGAAGACGAAGCCGACGATCATGGTCCTGCCGGCGCCGAGTTTCAACCAGGACCACGAGGCGGTCTTCAAGGCGGGAATGACCGCGTGCAGGCCGCACCTGGCGAAGCTGAAGGCATTCCAGCGCCTCGTGCTGGTCGCGGACGCGCCGCAATTGGCGTGGGGGAAGGAACGGTTCTTTCCGAACTTCTACGTCGACATCTCCGGCATCCATCTCCAGAAGAAGCTTCAGGCGTTCGCCTGCCACAAGTCGCAGCTTCGCCCGTCCCCGCACCAGGGGGCGGTCGATGCGCTCCGCCTGCTCGCCGAGTCGCGCGGCCGCGAGATCTCCGTCGAGGCCGCCGAGGCCTACGAGAGCCTGCGGGCGGTGCTGTAGCGCTTGGCGCACGCGTCCGCGAATCCCCTCAGAACTGCGTGCTCCCATTTCATTGCGCCACTGCGAGGCAAGACTTCAACTCGAGCACATTGTTGGAAGCCACAGAAACACACGGAGATACACAGAAACGAAATGAAAAGCGCAAGGGACCCAAAAGGCTCACGAAGACTGCCGACCGAGTCTCCTGAAATCACTTCACTTCTCTTCTGTGTCCTTCTGTGTTCTTCCGTGTGCTTCTGTGGCTTAAAAGGAATGCGGACACGTGCGCCAGGATCTTGAATCCTGTTCGGAATCGTGTAGACTCAGGATTCCAGCGCTCGCGTCTTGAACCAACCGCGCGCTTCGCGGGTATAACATTGTGGCGGTGGACGATGGACAAATCGGATGAACATCTGCTGGCGGAATTCGTGGTCGGCAACGACTACGCCTTGAAGCTCCTGATGGCGCGGTACCAGCAGGCGCTCGCCGGTTTCGCCTATCGATTCATTGGGAGCCGCGAGGCCGCCGAGGAGGTCTGCCTCGATGCCTTTGTCCGGGTCGCGCGCCACGCGAAGACCTTCGACCCCGCGCGGAAATTCAAGACATGGCTATACACTATCGCCGCGAACCTGTGCCGGAACCGGCTCCGGGAACGACGAAGGCGTTCGACGGAGCTCCCGCTGACCGCCGCCGCCGGCGCGGCCACGGCAGCCCAGACGCCGGACAAGGCCGCACAGACCCGCGAGATCGAAGACAGGGTCCGGGCCGCAGTGGAATCGCTCTCGGCGGAACATCGCGAGGTGCTCGTCCTCCGCGCATACCAGGGGTTCGGCTACGACGAGATCGCGGCGATTGTCGGATGTACCGTCGGCACTGCGAAGTCGCGGATGTTCTACGCGCTCAAGAGCCTGCGCGAGCGCCTGCCGTCTGAGGAAGGACAGTGAGACTGGAATCCTGAGTCTGAGAGATCTGAACACCGGTCATAGGAGAAAGTCGCCATGGAATGCACGACCTCGACCGACGACAAGCTGTGCGCCTACCTCTTCGAGAGCCTCGAAAACGGCGAGATGGCGGCGATCAGGAAGCATCTCGCCGAATGCGACCGGTGCAGGAAGAGGCTTGACGCCATAAGGAAGCGGATGTCGTTCCTCGACGCCTGGCGCGCCATCGAGCCGCCGGAGGAATTCTCCGCGAAGGTCTTCGAGCGCGTGAAGCGGCAGCGCAGGACCGCGCGGGCGCTCTTCTTCGCCGCGGGCGCGCTCTTCCTCTTCTTCAGCGGGTTCCTGATCTTCCTCGCGCACAACATGGCCATCGATCGCCTTGCCAAGAGACGGCTCGTGCTGCTCGACAAGGCGATCCAGTGCAGCCGGAACGAGCACGGAACGTACCCCGCCTCTCTCGACGAGGCGTGGCGTTTCATCCTCGCATGCCCGGCGGCGAAGCATTATCTTGATCTCGGCAAGTTCGAGGTCGATGCGTCCGAACGGATACTGGACTTCTGGGGGAACCCGTACGTCTACGTCTGTCCCGGCGTTCATAATCGCGGGCTCTTCGACCTCTACTCGACCGGCAGCAACGGCCGGAACGACAAGGGACAGCAGGATGACATATTGAACTGGGAGAGAGACTAGCCGTCATTGTCCGCGAGCGTCTTCGCAGACGTGCGCTCTCGTGTTATTGACCATTTGCCATTGATCATTTGTCATCTTGCATTGAGCAACAGCAGCGCGTCCAGGCCAGCTGCCAATGAGAAATGACCAATGTCAAATGAACAATGAAAAGTGACCGTCTTGTCGGACCTTGGGCCGGGCGGCCTGCGCCTCGCTCCAAAAACCGTTCACAAGGAGGGCATGCACCATGACCGTCTACACCTACGAAGCCGTGGACAGCCGGGGCAAGCGGGTAAAGTCGGAGATCGAGGCCGTCTCCTCGCAGGACGCGATCAGCCGGGTCCACAAGCTGGGCTACTTCCCGACGAACGTGAAGGAGAAGCCGGCCGCAACGGCCGGCGGCGCAGCGCGTAGACCGGGCAGGAAGAGCCTCGGCTTCGTGCTGGGCGGCGTGAGCGCAAGACAGATCACGCAGTTCACCACGCAGCTCTCGATCCTGCAGGACGCAGGTCTCCCGATCGTGCGAAGCCTCAAGATTCTCGAAGGTCAGATGAAGCCTTGTCTCCTCAAGAACGTACTAGGCCAGGTGACGGAAGATGTTGAGGGCGGTAGCTCACTGTCGGAAGCAATGGGACGGCATCCCAAGGCGTTTGACAAGCTGTACGTCAACATGATCAAGGCAGGCGAGGCGGGCGGCGTGCTCGA
Organism: Planctomycetota bacterium; assembly: GCA_031082105.1. GTDB lineage: Bacteria > Planctomycetota > MHYJ01 > JACQXL01 > JAVHLO01 > JAVHLO01. The sequence goes on along the minus strand of JAVHLO010000102.1, from coordinate 2,447 downwards.
CACGATCCTGCAGAGACTTGCCCAGTTCATGGAAAAGGCTCAGGCCCTCAAACGAAAGGTCATCGGCGCATCCATATACCCCATCGCGGTCATGACCGTGGCGGTCGGCATCGTGGCCGGCATCATGGTCTTCGTCATTCCGTCGTTCAAGAAGGTGTTCAACGACCTAAACCAGACGCTGCCGGCAGTCACCGCGATCCTGCTCGACATCAGCGAGCTGGTCGCAACTTTCTGGTACCTCATCCCCGGCATTCCGATCGCCTTTGTCTTCGCACTCAGAATGACTGCGCGGAACAAGGCGGGCAGACTGATGATAGACAAGGTCAAGCTCCACATGCCGCTTTTCGGCACGATCATACGAAAGGCGGTCATCTCGCGCTTCACGCGAACGCTCGGTACACTGATTACCTCCGGCGTGCCGATCCTTGAGGCGCTTGCCATCGTGAAGAACGCCATAGGAAACGAGGTCATCTCAAACGCCATACAAAACGTACACGACAGCATTCGTGAAGGCGAGAGCATCGCGGAGCCGCTGGCCCAGACCGGCGTGTTCGACGACATCGTGATCAACATGATCGACGTCGGCGAAGAGACCGGAGAACTGGACAAGATGCTTGTCAAGGTCGCCGACAACTACGACTCGGAAGTGGATGCGGCCGTTGGCGCGCTGATGAGCGTGATGGAACCCATCATGATCATCGGACTCGGCGCCACGGTCGGCTTCATCGTCGTTGCGCTCTTCCTGCCCCTCATCGACCTGATCAAGGGCATGACGTAGGCGGCAGAACATCAGGCGATCAGAGGATCAGGGGATCAGGAGATCAGAAAGCCCTGATCCTGCGACATCTTGGTTTCTTGATTCCCTGATCTCCTGATTCCCTGATCTCCTGATCATCTGTTGACTATGCGGTTCAAGCGTAGCCTTGCACTCGAACGCGGCATGGATCTCACCCCGGTTGTCGACGTCGTCTTCAACCTGCTGATATTCTTCATGCTCACTTCCCCGTTTGTCGCCCAGGCCGGGGTGCCGCTCAAGCTCCCGGAGACCCACCGACCGTCCGCGATCATGCCGGGGAAAGTTGAGGTCTTCATCCTCGAGACGGATTCCATACTCTTCGAGGGTCGCGAGACGACACCAGAGGACCTCGCGACGGCTCTCAAGGGCCGGCTCGCGGACGACGGCACCGTCACGATACACTCGGACAAGAAGGCGTCAATCGGCGTCGTCCTCCAGGTCCGCGACGCCTGCATAGAGGCGGGTGTCCTCCAGATAAACCTGCGCACGCTCGAAAAGAAGACCCCGAACTGACGTGGCCGATCTGGATTGCGCGGCAATCTCGGACTCCCTCGGTGAAACGACCTTCATGATGGACTCTCTCGAAATCGGCGGTGACCGGAGAGCCGGTGAACCTCCATCGAAGCGCCGGTTGTTGCGCGCGTTCGCGCGTCTTTTGCCGTTCCCACGCAGCGGCCGGAATCAGCGCAATCTGTGTGGCTTGCGGTTCCGTGATTGCGCTCCTGCCGGGAGGCTGCGAATCGGAATCCTGCCGGGTTTCCTTCTGTCCCTTTGCCTGTTCGCGACGGTTGCCGGCTGCACCACACCATTGGACTCGGTCAGGTCAACCGCAGATGATGCCGTCACACTGGCCGCGTCGGGCCGGAAGCCGGAGGCCCTCCCTCCGTTTTCACTCGCGCTGGAAGCGATCGCGGACGTGGACGGGTCGGAAGGACCGAGCCTGTCCAGCGGTTTGGTTCTGCGCGCTGCACTTCTTTACAGGCTCTACGAGATCGACGCGCATGAACTCGCGTCGAGTGCGGACTCCGAAATCCGCGAGCAGTCCCGGTATCTCCTGACCGTTCTTGACGCCGCAGGCAATCGCGAGAACCTGCTGGCAAAATCCGTGGAGACGCTGCGCGGACTGGATGCGGACCTTGCTGCGCTCGCCCAGCCCCCGTACGATGCCCCGTTGTGGGCGCGGACCGATTGCCTGCTGGCCATGACGGAGCATGCGCGACTTTTGGCAGCGCGTCCGGACAGTTTCTTCCAGAAATACACCAGCCCGCAGTTTCCCGCAGCCTTTGCGATCGGCAGGATCAGGACCGTTCTGGCCGGAGTCACAGTCAACTTCGCCGCCGCCGCGGTGCGGAGCGCGGTCGAGGCCGCGGCGGCCGGCTCCACGGCAGGTGAGGAGTCGCTCAACATCGCGCGCAATGCCTACCGGACCGCTCTTGAAGACGCGCGGCGGATGCAGCCCGGGCACAGTACCCCGCCTCCTCCGGCTCGCCCTGAGACGATCACGCATGTCATGGCGCTTGCAGTCCGGCAGCCTGCCGGATCAGGCTCTGCAGACCCGGGATCGCCCGACTGCATCGAGCCCTGCGCGGCCTTCCTTAACCTCGAGAGCGGTCCGCATCAGGTCCGCGGAAGGTCCGCGCTCGACTGGGCC
>JAVHLO010000101.1 GCA_031082105.1 Planctomycetota bacterium | reverse complement strand
TTGGACAACGCCTTACGGCGTCACTACGAACTCGAGCAGCATGTCGCCGCGTTCGCAAATGACGCGGGCTAGCCAGATACGGAATCTCAAGCACATGCCGACACTCACGATCATATCGGGACCCGACACCGGTCGGACATTCCAGATCGCCGACAGCGCGGTGATCGGCAGGCTGGCCGCAAACGAAGTCGCGCTTGCCGATCCGCAGGCCTCCCGCACGCACACGAAAATAGTGAAGGAGTCGGATGACTACTATGCGCTGGACCTCGGCAGTCGCAACGGGACCGTGGTCAATGGAATCAGGGCGGCGAAGGTCCAACTGAAAAACGGCGACAAGATACTCGTCGGCCAGACACTGCTTCGATTCGAATGCGCGGCCGACCCGGGGCTTCAGGGGCAGGGCGCGGACAAGGGGGCTGGGTCGGCCGGCCAGCAGGCGCCTGTCGCCCAGCCGCCACAGACGGAAATACTGATCCTGCCGCAGCCGATCGTTCCGACCGCAGCGCCGCCTCCGGCTGCAATGCCGGCGACGGCGAAGCGACCGAGCTCGCGGGCTGTCCAGACCGCAGGAAAGCCCGCCGCCGGCGTCGCAACGCAGGCCAGGACCAAACCTGGTGCGGCGGGGGACGCGCAGGTCTCGGACCGGCGCAAGCGGGCCCTGATCTCCGCAGACCCGGACAGGGGAGGGTTCCACGCGCTGGTGGGTTGGAAGAAATGGGTGCTGATAGTCTCGTGTCTGGTCTTGTTCGTCGGACTGTTCATCCTGGCCAAGTGGCTCGGCGAGAAGGTCTTCTCCAAGCTGGCCGCTCCCGAGACCCAGGAAGAGAAACTGTAGCCGTGACCGGCAGCCGACAGTGTTCATCCTCAAGAGTGCGTGAAAACCGGTATTCTTGAGGTTCATGAATCAGCGAAGAACAACAACAGCCTGTCATTCCCGCGAAAGCGGGAATCCAGCGGATCACTGACGCAACCAGGACTGTCGGAATCCAGTCTTGCCCTCTTGCAGTTGCGCCGTTTGCTTGATTCCCGCTTTCGCGGGAATGACATGTCCACGTTTCTTCATGAGTGGACCCGGCTTGTGAACGGTTGCGAAGGTTGATTGAGAGAAGCCCCCATGGAATGGATCGCGCTTGCTGGCGGTATCGTGATCGGATTCGCGTGCGCGTGGTTCATTGCGACCGGTCTTGCCAGGTCGAAGTCTGAAGCGGTCCTGCGCGAACTCGAAGGCCGCGCCAGGGGCGCCGAGGCGCGGATCGAAGAAACGCGCAAGCAGCTCGAGACGGTCGGCACCGAGCGTGCCGCGCTGCAGACGCAGCTTACAGAGGCCCAGGTGACGAGGTCAGCCGCGGAGACCCGCGCCGTCGAGACCGCGCAGCGGCTGTGCGAAGAGAAGGCGCTCCTCGAAGAGGCAAAGGCCCGGCTCTCCGACGCGTTCAAGACACTTGCCGCTGAGGCGCTGGACCACAGCAAGGCTGATTTTCTCACGCTGGCGAACGAGAAATTCTCGTCGCTCCACACCGCGGCCAGAACGGAGATGGAGGAGCGCCAGAAGTCGCTCGAGTCCGTCGTGAAACCGTTGAAGGAATCGCTCGACAAGCTCGAGCTCCAGAACCAGGCGATCGAAAAGTCGCGCGGCGAGGCGTACGGGTCGCTGGTCGCACAGGTCAAGGCGGCTGCCGACGCGAATCAGCGACTCCAACAGGAAACACACAACCTGACCACTGCGTTGCGGAGCCCGACCGTCCGCGGGCGTTGGGGCGAGTGGCAGCTCCGGCGCCTCGTGGAACTCGCGGGGATGCAGGAGCGGTGCGACTTCTCACTCCAGACCACCGTGACGACCGACGAAGATAAGAGGCTCCGGCCCGACATGGTCGTCCACCTCCCGGGCGGCAAGAACATCGTCGTAGACGCAAAGACCCCGCTCCAGTCGTATCTCGACGCCGTGGAAGCCCAGTCGGAGGAGCAGCGCGTTGCCAAGCTCAAGGATCATGCGCGCCAGGTGAGGGCGCACATGGAGAAGCTCGCGCAGAAGAGCTACTGGGAGCAGTTTGAGCATACCCCGGAGATTACGGTCCTGTTCCTGCCCGGCGAGGCGTTCTTCAGCGCCGCACTGGAGCACGACCATGAACTCCTCGAGCGTGGGATTGCCGCCCGCGTGCTCGTCGCCTCGCCGACGACGCTCATCGCAATCCTGCTTGCTATCAGTCATGGGTGGCAGCAGGAAGTGATCGCCGAAAACGCGCAGCGGACTTGGGAGGCGGGCAAAGACCTGCACGACCGGGTTGCGACTCTGCTTGATCATATCGCCAAACTCGGCGGGGCGCTTTCGAGATCTGTAGACGCATACAACTCAGCGGTGGCTTCGATCGACAGCCGTGTCATGCCCGCCGCGCGCAAGCTCGAATCGACGCTCGGCCCGGGCAAGAAGGGCGAGCTTCCCGAACTTGGCCAGATCGAGAAGAGCGTGCGCGTGCTCGCCTCGTGCCAGGCGCCGGAGGCGAAGGCGCCTGCCGACTAGCGGGGATTATTCGCGTATCGGGGAATGAGCCCGACAGCCTGTCATTCCGAGCCGCAGCGAGGAATCTCCAATGCCCTGGACTCAAGGTCTCGCTGAAATCCAATCTCCAGAGTGTTGGCGATTCCTCGCTGTGGCTCGGAATGGCATGTCCATAGTTTCTTCATGAATAGACCGGGCTAGTGGCTCGTGACATTTGAAATTGAGGAATCAGTGCCGCGACCGTGACGGCTGTCTTCCCGCCCGAAAAGCGTGACGGGGTGAGCGGGTGACGCGGCGAGGCCTTCTGTGAGTCAACTTGAGGTGGGGCGATGAAGGTGAGTGAAGCCAAGAGATTCATGCGGATGGCGATCCGCAAGGCCGCGGCCGGGATCAAGAAGGGCCAGACCCCGTTCGGGGCGTGCATCGTCAAGGACGGCAGGGACGGCAAGGTCGTGAGTTGCGAGCACAACGTCGTCTGGAAAACGACGGACATAACCGCGCACGCGGAAGTACACGCGATCAGGAGCGCATGCCGGCGGCTGCGGACCATCGACCTGTCGGGCTGCGTGATCTACACGACGTGCGAGCCGTGCACGATGTGCATGAGCGCCTGCCACTGGGCGCGGATCGGCAAGATCGTCTTCGGCGCGAGCATCGCGGACGCGCAGAAGGCCGGGTTCAACGAGCTGGTCATTTCGGCCCGGACGATGAAGCGGCTCGGCCGGAGCCCCGTGAAGATCGTCGGCGGGTTCTTGCGCAGGGAGGCGCGCGCACTCTTCGCCCTCTGGTCCGCTTCGAAGGACAGGCGCGTGTACTAGCGCGGACTTATTCGTGAAGAAGCGTGCACATGTCATTCCCGCGAAAGCGGGAATGACATGTCCGCGTTCCTTCGTGAATAGCGCCGGCTGGTCCGCCGCTTCCACCGGACGCGTTCCTCCTCTGCGCCTGCGTGTCCTCTGTGCTACAATCCGGCAAGACTTTGTCTTCGTAGCGTTGTTATTCGCCCTCTTGTTCTTCCGTCCTCTTGTTCTTCAGTTCTTTGTTGCGGCTACGCTGCGCCAGGTCCTTCTGTGGCTTCCATCGTAGCGCTCCGGCTGTCACACGCAGACGCTCGCGAGATCCGAGAAGAAACCGGGATACGACTTCGACACGCATTGCCAGTCCCGGATCTTGACGCCCTTCGCCGATCTCAGACCCGCCGTCGCGCACGCCATCGCGATCCTGTGATCGCTGTGGGAGTCGACCGACTCGCCCGCTACCGTGCCTCCTCGAATTTCGAGTTGGTCTTTCGATCTTCGCGCCTTGATGCCGAGTTTGCCGAACTCCAGGACGAGGGCGGACAGCCTGTCGCTCTCCTTGTACACAAGCCGGCCGCAGCCCGTGATGACGCTCGATCCGTCACAGGCGGACGCAAGCGCGGCCAGCGGCGGGACCAGGTCGGGACAATCCGTCACGTCGCAATGAAATGGCCTCAGCCCGGCGGACTCGACTTCGACGGACCGCGCGCGGACGGAAACCTTTGCGCCCACGGCTTTCAACACGTCCAGGATCACCCTGTCCGATTGCGCAGACGACGGGTCAAGGCCGTTGACCTTGATCCTCCCTCCCACTGCGCCCGCGACGAGCATGAACGCGGCGCCGGACCAGTCGCCTTCGACGTCGTACGCCCGAGGCGCGTATCGTTGCCGGCCCGGGATCGTGAATCTTCGGAAGCCCTCATGTTCGACAGCGATCCCGTGGCGCCGAAGCGTGTCGATCGTCATCTGGACATAGGGTCTGCTTTGGAGGTTCTCGACGACCACCAGCGAGTCGTTCTCGCAGAGCGGGAGGGCCATCAGCAGGCCGCTGAGGAACTGGGAAGTAACGGCGCCATCGATCTTCGCTTCATCGCCCAGGAGCGGTCCTTTGACCCGGACGGGCGGGCAACCCGCACGCGTCCTGCAGGACACGCCGAATTTGCGCAGCGCCTCGACCATCCGCACCGGTCTCGACCGCAGCGAACCGCGCGCGGTGAGGGTCATCGCCCGGCCGGAAATCGAGGCGATGCAGGCGAACATGCGCATGCACAACCCGGATTCTCCGCAGTCGAGGACGCGGGCGCGTGGTATGTCGCCACCGCGCACGATCAACGCGCCCTTCACGGGGCGGACGGTGGCGCCGAGCCCGCGCACGACGCGGATCGCGGCAAGGCCGTCGTCGGACATCGAGCAGTTGCGCAGTTCGGATTGGCCGTCTGCGAGGAGCGCCGCGGCCAGCGCCCTGCACGTCATGGCCTTCGAAGGCGGCGCGGTGATTTCGCCGGCGATCTCGCGGGGGCTGCAGATTCTCATTGGCTTCACTGACCGGTGTGCTTTCCCGTCATGACAGAATGGCGGGCTTTCAGCGTATTCTATCATCTGTGCTGGACGGCTTGAATCGTGACGGTCTTCCCTTCGTGATCCACGCTATATACGATCCGGCAGTCGCCTACGCGGATACGGAAGATCTTCTCGGCGGGCGAGACTGCGATGGCGTTCATCGGCACGGGGTCCTGCTTGAGTGAGTCGATGACCCCCATGAGCCGGCCCAGCATCTGCCTCGGGACGTCGCGGAGGTCCTTGTACACGGAGGCGGCGAGGTTTACTTTATATCCGCGCATCTTTCTTCAGCCTGCGTCTCGTATCGTGAAGAGAAACCCGCTTTTCCTTTGCGCGCTCTGCGACGAGGGCGAGGTCCTTGAGATTCGCCACCATCTCGTCGAACTTCGCCAGCGGGACAATGACGGCCGTCTTCTCTCCCGTTCTGTCGACGACATAGTGCTCACGCTTGTCAGGCTGAAGCATGGGTGACAGGACTCCAATTCGTAAGCCGGGACATCACGGCCAGGCTGGCGAAAAATGGGCGATACAGGATTCGAACCTGTGACCCCTTGGGTGTGATCCAAGTGCTCTACCGGGCTGAGCTAATCGCCCTTCCAGATCGAACATCGCAAATAGATCGCGCTAGAGGTTACATCCTTGGTGTGGGAAAGTCAAGTCTTTGAATGCTTGCTTTTGCGGTACAGCGCTGGTATAATAAATGGTTCTCATGGGAGGGCGGTGGAATTGCCGGACAGGATCAACAGGACTCGGTCGATGCGCTACGTACTCGTCACGGGATTCAGAGAGAAGAACTACTTCCTCTTGAAGGAGAAGCTGGAGGACGAGAACGTGGCCGTGAAGCACGCCACGACGGGCGAAGGCTGCATTTCGGCGCTTGACAACCAGGCCGTGGACGTGATAATCTCCGACCTTGAATCTCCGCGGCCGGCGGGGTTCGAGATCATCGAGCACATCAAGGAGCACGGGCTGAACATTCCCGTCATAGTCGTCTCGCACGGTTTTCTCGGAGACAAGGACGCGCGTCAGCGCGCGCTCGAGGAAGGCGCCTTTGCGACGCTCGAGAAGCCGATCATCCTCAACGACCTGTACGAGGCGATCGAGACCGCGCTGGGCATCAAGCTGTCGGGCAAAGAGCGGCGGCGTTTCCCCCGCCTCCCCATCTATCTGGAGATGGACGTTACGGCCGTCGGTACCGAGGTCAGGATCTTCAAGAAGACTCACACGGTCGACATAAGCCTGGGCGGGCTGTGTTTCGAATTCGACCCTTGCGAACAATGCACGGGCTACACGGCCGGCGCGGTTCATCCCGATTGCCTCTTCAGCAAGTTCTGGGTGAAGGACCACGCGTCGCGCACGATCGATATCCTGCTGAAGACCGCTGTGCCCGTCGGCGCGGGCCCCGTGTCCGGCCCGAACATGCCCAGGCAGGACGGCGTCAAACTATCGGCGAAGGTGGCTCACGTCATCAGGGAAAGGGGGAAGACCGTCGAGTACATCGGTGTGCGGTTCGCCGCGCTGGATTATTCGACGCGCGAATTCCTGAAGGAGTACCTGAAGAAGCTCGTCGATTGGAAGAGGACCTAGATGCTCAACCTGTTCAGACTTCTCTTCATTGCGTTGGCCGCGGTAATCGGATGGAAGTTCGTCCCGATGGAGAACGAACTGTACGGGATCGTGGGAGGCGCGTGCACGGGATTGTTCTTCGTAGTGGTCGAGATCGGGTTCACAAAACGGTTTATCACGACCGTCTCGGTGGCCATGTTCGGCCTCGTGTTCGGCTTTGTTCTCTCGTACCTGTTTCTCGGCGCGCTGTTCATGATGCCGTACTTCAAGACGCTCGAAGATGAGGCGTTGAAGAACTCCATCCAGTACGGCGTCACGATCGTGTTCTGCTACCTTGCCGTCATCGCGATCATCCGCACGAAGGACGATTTCAAGTTCGTGATTCCTTTCGTGGAGTTCGCGCGGGAGGGCAAGGCCGGCAGGCCCATGGTGGTCGACACGAGCGCGGCGATCGACGGGCGCATCGCCGACATGATCGCCACGCACCTCATCGACGTGCCCGTCGTCGTGCCGCGATTCGTGATGGAGGAGCTCCAGAAACTCGCGGATTCCGGCGACCGGATGAAGCGGGCCAAGGGGCGACGCGGGCTGGATATTCTCACACGGATTCGTAAGAGCAGGCTTGCCGACTTCAGGATCATCGACGCGCCGCTTACCAACGTAGAAGGGGTCGATCACAAGCTCGTGCGGCTTGCCAAGACGATGGACGGCAGGCTGGTCACGACCGATTTCAATCTCAAGAAGATCGCAGAGCTGCAGGGGGTCGATACGGTCAACCTGAACGACCTTGCCGAGGCGCTCAAGATACCGGCTATCCCGGGCTCCGCCATGGAGGTGAAAGTCGTCAAGGCCGGCGAGGAGCGCGGACAGGGGGTCGGCTACCTCGATGACGGAACAATGGTTGTGATAGAGGATGGGTACGGGTTCATCGGTCAGAAGGTGGAAGTGGAAGTGACCAGCTCGCTTCAGACGAGCGCCGGGAAGATGCTGTTCAGCGCATTGAAGCGAGGGCGACGGGATTCGAACCCGCAACGTCCAGATCGACAATCTGGTACTCTAACCAATTGAGCTACGCCCCCGGAAGTCACGCCTGATCGTGATCGAGAGAGAGTATAGCAGCAGGGAAGTTTCAAGTCAAGCAAAAGCCTGTTCGCAGCCGGGGTCTCTCCCGGCTCTGCCCAGCCGCGGCCGAAAAAAAGGCCACAGAGTCACGAAGGCACAGAGAGTCGAATCTGAGCGCGCGCAGACATTCCGACGCTTCTCCGTGTCTCCGTGCCCCTGTGGCCAGGGAAACAAGCCGGGCTAGGCGGCCGGACTCTTCACTTCCGCCGGGGAAACCGGATTCGCCACGCCGTTCTTGTTGAACAGCGCCTGCAGGAAACCGCCGCAGGCAATGCATATCACTGCGGGCGCAACAATGAACCAGCCTGCCACCGGCACGCAACACGCAAGCCCGATCACGGGCCAACCGACCAGTATACGGAGCGGTCTGCTCAAGTCCTTGCCCGCAAAGGCAAGCACCCGGCGCCCTACGTCCTCAGACAGTGCGACCAGTCCCCAGATCAGGAACACCAGCAGCACCGGGCCGGTGATGAGCACTCCCCGTCCCTGTGTGAGGGCGGTCAAGATGACCAGAATCGCAATTACGGGGAGGCCGAAGAGGAAGCTGCGGAACCTGCCCGCCTTCACGTGCGTGCCGATCCGTTCAGTCAGCGTCGGGGAGAGCGTCAAGACCAGGAGCAGAAGACCGAGATTCGCCGGCACGCTGAGCAGGAGGAGCAGTGCGCCGAGCGCGCCCTCCACCGCCTTCTGTCTGTTCGGACCGCCGCCGCTGCGCACCTGGCCCGGCTGCCCGTCCGGCTTCGGGACGGGTTGGACCGACACTGTGGCCGAATCCGAAGCCGGGCTCTCGGGTTTTGACGGCTCCTGCGCGTACGTGAATTCCAATACGCCAAGGCAGAAGACCGCCAGCACCAGACTCGTCACCAAGACCCTTCTCATAACACCTGTCTCCTAAAAAGGAACGTAACCGTTGCTACGCGCGAGATCCTCCGACCTTCCGGACACCCAGGTAGATTGCGGCGGCGGCCGCCGCGAGCAACACAAGAGCTAGCGTCAGCGCGAAGTACACGGACGCGGATTCGTCCGTGGACGGCGCGCACATCAGGCAGAACGTGTCGATTCCGGAAGCGATCGAACCCCACACGGAATCGAGGATGGAGCCGGATTCGGTCTCGACATGATCCACTGCTTCACCGGTCGACGAAACGAACGCGGTCGCCTCGTCACGGGCGATTTCAGCCAGTCCGAAGAAGAAAAATGCCGCCGACAAGCCGAGCAGGGCGATACCGAGCGCACCCACGAGCATCCTCTCGCGGGCCGACCTGTATCTGCGCGCGGCCTCGATCACGGACTTCCCGCTCTCGACGGGCAGTTCCGCGGGGATGCCCACGCGCGGCGCGTTTAGCAGGGCGTGGTGAAGCCCACGGTGCCATGCGAGCCGCTCGGCGCACTTCGCACAGGTCGCCGCGTGCTCTTCGCATTCCCGGCCCGTCTCGGGGGACAGCGATGAGTCGGGCGAATCTTCAAGCCCGTGTTCGAATTCCTGACAGTTCATGGCTTGTCAAACCCCAGCGCTTCCAGTTTCTCGCGCAGCAGCTCTCTTCCACGGAAGAGCCGCACCTTCACGGTACCGAGCGGGAGACCGAGTATCTCGCCCAGATCGGGATACGGAACCCCCTCGAAATAATGGAGGACTATCACAGCCCTGTACTCCTCGGGCAGCAGGTGTACTATCTGGTGCACGACGTCGCGCATGTCGCGCGCCATCGCGTCGGTCGCGGGACCTCTCGCCATCGAGGCTGGTTGAAAGCCCGGATGCTGCGAACTGCCCTGGTCGAGAGACTTCGCCCGGGCCCGATGTTGTGGAGACACGAGCCAGTTCAGACACACGTTGGAGGCTACCCGGTAGAACCAGGGCAGGAACGGCCTCGCTGGGTCGTACCTGGCGGCATTCTTCACAACGTGCATCAGCATCTCCTGGCATATATCCTTCGCCTCCTCCGGGTCGCCGCACATGCGGTACGCAAGGGAGAACGCGCGCTCGCTGAGCAACAGGACGAGCTCTGAGACTGCTGCCGGCTCGCCCACCTGGGCACGCAGGATGACGCTCGTCGGTATATCTTCGTATCTCTGGGCCATACAGCGTGTCTCGTCAATCCCATGTACAGTCCCGCGCGGGGAAAGGTTTCATGCGCCAGTATAGGTCGTGTCGGCACATCGGGCAAGCAAAAGTAGCAAAGGCGAAGGGAAGAGTGAGTGCGGGGGGAAGACCAAAGGAGGGGACTTCGGACTGAAGATCTGTGGACACAGACAACCCCCTGAATCTCAAGGCCGCAGCCGCGACCCCGACCGCAGTCGGGGCCC
>JAVHLO010000100.1 GCA_031082105.1 Planctomycetota bacterium | reverse complement strand
ACCCCTTCGTCCCCTCTCGAGAGGGGAATCCCGCCTTCGGCGGGGTGAGGAGAGAGTTTTTCCTGCCCAGGTGCCACAGGTGTCTACCCGAGAAAGCCGCAAAATGTTGATTTTTCCGCCTGGTAATACTACGATTCACATCAGTCGGGACCTACAACGAAGCGGGTTCGAGCGTCGATAGCCGGCACACCAAACGTGTTCCGTCTGATGGCCGAATGCCACGCTGCCGTGCCCCGGAAATCGGAGTTACACAAAGTGCCCTCAGACCCCTCGCCCCTCATCAGCGCTGAAGGGATTTCACGGCGCGTCAGAGAGCTCGCCGCGGAAGTCAGCAAGACATACGCGGGGAACGAGATCGTCGCTGTCGGTATCCTCAAGGGCGCGTTCGTATTCATGGCCGACCTGGTCAGGCACCTCACCGTGCCGGTCTCGTGCGATTTCATCAGGGTGTCGAGCTACGGTGACGCGAAGACCAGCGGCGGAATCGTCCGGTTCGAATTCGACGTGACCCAGCCGCTGACCGACAAGCATGTCCTGCTGATAGAAGATATCGTCGACACCGGCCTTACCCTGAGCTACCTGTGTGAGAACTTCAGGACGCGAAAGCCCGCAAGCCTCAGGATCTGCGCGCTGCTCCATAAGCCCGCGCGGACTCGCGTGGAGGTTCCGCTCGATTTCGTGGGTTTCACGATCCCGGACAAGTTCGTGGTCGGATATGGGCTCGACGTCGCCGGCAAGTACCGCAACCTGCCGTTCGTGGGGGTCGTGAGTGAAGATGAGAAGACGTGAGCGAGGAGCGGCGGGTGTTCGACAGCGGTGGGGAAGAACACACCCCTGCGTCCCCTCTCAAGAGGGGAATCCCGCCTTCGGCGGGATGAGGAGTGCGTCCTTCCCCTCCTTCGGAGGGGTTAGGGGTGGGTTCTTCCCCTCCTCCGGAAGGGCGAGGGGTGGGCAGTTCCATTCCCTCGGATGGTCCATTGGGATTCTTGTTTGACAACCACAGACGTCAATATGTGAGGTGCGTATGAAAGGCGTGGGCAATCGACAGAACAAATCGAACGTGCACCGGATCGGCGTACCGAAAGGCCAGGGAATCCCTCCGCAAGTTCACACCGGCCGGGAATTCGGCCGCGGCAAGCCCGCACCGCCGACGTTCGGCGTCCAGTATCCCTTCCTTCGGAAGAAGGACCAGGCCAAGGGAGCCGAGCAGAAATAGGCCGTGGAGGGGAATGGCGGTTTGTCGTTCTGGACCCGGTTCAGAGTCTCCTTGCCCGGGACTGGAGGAGATGCCGAGCCAAGTTCGGCATGACGGGGAAAGGCGTTTTTCGGCCGAATCGGACATCATTGCCGCTGTCGTGATCCCGTTCTGCCGGGACTCTTTGCCGATGGGGCTTGCCGCCCATCGCCGACGCGCTCACACCCTCGCCAGACGGTCCTTGATGTTCTTCTTCAGAGGCTTGGGGATATTATCGCATGAGAGGAGACCGCGGAGAAGGTCCTTTGCGCCGATGATGTTGTCTCCGATCCCCTGGAAGAGCAGGTCGACGATATGCCTTCGAAGCACGTCGCTTTCGCCGCGATCGTGTGCGATTCTCGGTCGCGTTGCGACTCGCGCCAGCGCCCGCAGCAACGTCTCTCTGTCCTCCACCTCGCGGTAGTCCTGCAGGCTCAACATTTCGACCAGCTCCTTTGTCACCTCGGTGCACAGTTCGGTTCCGCCCTGGCTGTCGTCCTGGACCATGAAGACCTTGCCGAGTATCTCGATGATTGGGATGTGAACAAGTCTCTTCTTCAGCGCCCTTGTGATCTTGATCCGGGCATGGGGCGGGCAGGACAGCGAACACGCGATGCTGCCGAGTGTCTGCGCGAGCAGGATAGTATTTCGCGGGCCGATGACGATCTTGTACTCGGTGATCTCTTCCCACTTGGCGAGGAGATTCGAGATGATCCTCTCCCTGAACATATCTGAGCAAGCTGAGGAAAGGGCGGCGTGTTCGAGGCCTGTTATCACCGTGGGCACGAAGGTCGAGTAAGCTTCGGTGCCGCCACCTATTTCCAGGAGGGTCCCCTCGGGTGTCTGCTTCTCGCGCGAGAACACCTGGGGCAGTTCGGCGTTCAACAGGTCGATCAGGAAGGATCCCAGCTCCACGAGAATGGCGGGCGGGATGTTCGGAGACCTTGCGACGTGCGCAAGGGCCTCGAGTAGCTCGAGGTTTGCCCCGTCTCTCTTGAAACCCGCGCGAAGCCGCGTCACCGCCTCGGCAACACGCGCGGTCGGAACGGTCGGACCGGCGCAGATTCGACCGACATGGCGCAACAGCGGCTTGACCTGCTCGGAACCGTCGTCGACAAGCCCGAGACAGGACTTGGCAACCTTGTCAACGGTAGCGCGGAATTCATCCGAGACTTCCGTGGATGACGCGATGATGTTTCCAAGGCATGAAATGGCCATCTCTCTCTCGATCTCGTAGGGGCTGTCCTGCAGCGCCTTGTAGAGGGGGTCGATGGCGGGCGGCCCGATCCTGTCCAGCGCGATCCGGGTCATCTCCACGATATGCTCGAATCTGTAGTCGTGGGCGTTTCTGATGAAGTCTGCGGCGATGAATGTCCGCTGTTCGACCGGCAGGCCGGGATGCGCGCATAGACGGCTTTCCAGTATCGCCAACCGCGTCGCCTTGCGGGCCGTCTTCAGGATGTCGACCAGGAACGCGCCCAGCCGGCCGAGCACTTTCGATTCGATCTTCTCGCTCATGCATATGGAATCGAGCAGGCGCACGAAGAACGGCATCTGTGGTTCCTGCACGCTGGAGAACATGTCGAGTATCGTCGTGACTGCGACCTGGCCGAAACCCTTCAGGGCGTTCGACAGCCTGTGGGCGTCCAGATTGCTGTCCGACCAGTCGGCGAGGTTCTTCGCCATTTCCTGTGCGATCCTGCCCTGGATGTCGGGCGGCAGCTTAGGAAGCGCCGAAACCAGGATCAACAGGAACGCCTTGAGTCGCCGGTCCTCGACGCGGTCGATCTCTTCATGGAGGAGCACCCCGAGCGGTTCCGACAGTTTCTCGCCGAGGCTCCTGTAGAGCGTGAGCACGGCGGTGGAAATCGCGTCCAGTCCGACGACCAGCATGTCGACGAGCAAGTGCGTGAGGTTGGCGAGAAACTCGGGGTTTTCCTCAAAGACCGGCATAAACTCCGGAAGAGAGAGGATGAGACTCCTCTGCAGGGCGGGGGACTTCTCGGTTCGGAGCGTGGAGAGGGTCATGGCAAGCATTATTCCCTGCTCGAGGCGGTTCGCGTCCTTCGCCAGATGCGCGACCTTCTGCAGGCCGACCTCGCGCTGCTTTTCCACGGGGGCCGAAAGAGACCGCAGGGCGTCGCAGAGGGTTGTATTGAGGCCGAGCGAGCTGAGCGCGTTCACCCCTTCCTTGCGCACATCACTGCTGTCGTCCGCCAACGCCTTGACGAATATGGACGCCTTTTCATCGGGGGGCAAAGGCGCGTAGGCGAGCCGTCTGAGCGCTTCGATACGCTGAGCAGGATCCACACTCGTCAGCACGGCGAGCTTGAGACGCGCGACCTCGGCGGGGGTGAAGATGGACGAGGACTCCGCGCTGCCCATGATGCCGGGAAGCACGGACTGCGTCTGGATTCGCGCGGGCAGGGCCGGCGGGACCTGCGGGATCGCGGCTTCACCAGTCCGCGGTTTCTCGCATGCCTTGCTCGCCATCGCCTCCTCGGCGAGCGCAATGAGCCGGCCGTCCTGCGAGTCGACAACAACGAGCGGAATGTCCAGCGCACCTGCAAGTCCCCGGGCCGCGGCGAGTTCCTTGAGCAGTCCGTCCGTCAGCGTCCCGGCCTTGTCCAGCAGCTCGGGCGTCAGGAGGAGTTTCTCGAGCGCGCTTCCGGGGAGAGCAAGTTCGAGAACGGATGAGGTCACGTTGACTCGCGCGGCCATAAGGGCATTTGCCCGTACGGCCATCCTGTTGCTGACGCCGAATCGGCTCACCAACTGGTCGGGTGGAAGGAGTACGCCTTTCAGGTCGAAAGCCAAAGCCCAAGGCTCCGAATTTCCGGACCGGCAGGGATTATTCGCGTATCTGGGAAAACAACCGACAGACTGTCATTCCGAGCCGCAGCGAGGAATCTCCAATGCCCCGGACTCTCCGCCGCAGCGGATCCGCCTGTGGCGGAAAGGTCTCGCTGAAATCCAGTCTCCAGTGTGTTGGCGATTCCTCGCTGCGGCTCGGAATGACATGCCCACGCTTTATTTCATGAATAGACCGGGCCAGCAGCGCTATTTGTGTTTTCTCTTCGAGACAACGAGTTTCCTCTTGAGCAACCTTTCGACATCCGCGGGCACGAATGAGCGCAGATCCGCGCCGAACGACGCGGCCTCTTTCGTGAGGTGAGAGCTGATATGCGCGTATTTCTCACAAGTCATCACGAATACGGTTTCGACGTTCGGGGCAATTGCGCGGTTCATCAGCGCCATCTGAAACTCGTACTCGAAGTCGGAGATCGTTCGAATGCCCCGGAGGATGACGCGCGAACCGACGGATCGCACGTAGTTGACGGCGAGGCCGTTGAAGGTATCGACCCGTACATTCGGTATGGACTTCGTCAACCTGCGGATTACACCGACCCGCTCCTTCTTTGAGAAAGTGAGGCTTTTGGAGGGGTTATCAGACACGGCCACGATCAGCTCGTCGAACATGCTCGCCCCGCGCGCGATCACGTCGAGATGGCCGTTGGTGATCGGATCGAACGTCCCGGGATAGACTGCACGCAGCATCAGGTTCTCCGCAAAAATGTGAGAGGATTTCGCATGGGCAAGACGTTCTCGCCGGCGCGTCGGCGATCCGCGGACGGCCCGATCAGGGTCTCCCGACACTGCGATACGTGAAGCCCAGCGCACGCACCGAAGCCGGCTCGAAGACATTGCGGCAATCAATAAGAGTAGGGTGGGCCATCACGGTACGCAGTCGGTCCAGGTCGAGCCTGCGGAATTCCTCCCATTCGGTCATCAATACGACGCAGTCCGCGCCTTTTGCCGCTTCGTATGCGTCGGCGCAGCAGGTCAGCTCAGGCATCGCCTTTCTGGCCTTGTCGATCGCCTTGGGGTCGTACGCGCGCACCCGCGCGCCCTTTCCGATCAGCGTCGACGCGATGAAGAGCGCCGGCGACTCGCGCACGTCGTCGGTGTCCGGCTTGAACGACAGCCCGAGCAGGCCGACGGTCTTGTCCTTGCAGACCCACAGTTCCTTATCGATCTTTCGGACGATGCGCTCACGCTGGGCGACATTGACCTCCTGCACCTGGCGCAGCAGGTCGAACTGGTACCCGAGGCTCTCTGCGACGGCGACAAACGCCTCGACGTCCTTCGGAAAACAGAATCCTCCGTACCCGGCGCCGGCCCGCAGGAACGCCCGACCGATCCGCTTGTCCATACCCATGCCGCGCGCAACCTCCTCGACATTCGCCCCGCATTCCTCGCAGATAGCCGCGACGGCGTTGATGAACGATACCTTCATGGCCAGGAAGGAGTTCGATGCGTGTTTGATGAGTTCCGCGCTGTTGATATCGGTGACGATGATGGGGGAATTGAAGGTCTCGAAAAGCGAGCGCAGCTTCTCCTCGGCCCTCTTGCTGGAGGCGCCTATGACGATCCGGTCCGGCGTGAGGGTGTCGCGCACCGCTGTCCCTTCCGACAGGAACTCGGGATTCGAGGCGACGTCGAAGGCCACTCCCTTGGCGGCGTACTTCTCCAGTGTACGGCGGACGTGCTCGCCGGTTCGTACCGGTACGGTGCTCTTCTCGACGATCAGCCTGTACGAATCATCCAGGTTGCGCGCAATTTCCCGTGACACGGCTTCGACGAACGAGAGGTCCGGCTGTCCCGTGGGCGTGGGCGGCGTGCCGACGCAGATGAAGATGATCTCCGAAACCCGGACGGCGGGGGCTATTTCCGTGGAAAAGGAGAGCCGGCCCGCGGCGACGTTCCTGCGGACGAGCTCCTCCAGGCCGGGTTCGTAGATGGGCATGCCTCCCTGCCGAAGGGTCTCTATCTTCGACGTATCGCTGTCCACGCAGATGACCCTGTGGCCCTTCTCAGCGAAGCACGTGCCGGTCACGAGCCCGACGTGCCCTGTGCCGATGATGGCTAGATTGAGCGAAGGCATACCAGAACATTCTCAAGCAACCGCACTGCGGGCGCAGCGACTCCCGCACGGGTCGGACTAGAATCTCACCTTGGCCTTCGGCATGGCCTTCGGGTAGAGGACCATGGAGTATGTCGTGTCGTCCTTGCCCTCATCGATGTCGATGGAGAACTCGAGCATGAAGTCGTGCAAGTTCCGCTTGAGCACATAGGTCTGGTCCGAGATCGTGCCCCGCATGAAATCGTACTGGAAGTCCAGCTCCAGCCCCCAGATCTCGGTCATCTCCCACTCGATGTTCGTGCCGATCGTGTCCGCAATCCCCCTCAGGAAGCGGTGGTAGATGCTCGTTCTGAGTTCCGGTTTGGGTGTGGCGGTAATGGTCACGGTCGATACGTCAATATCGCTGGTGTACGTGTCGTATTCGGCCTCCCCGGAAAAGGAGAAGATGCCGCGCGGGGAGACGGTCAGGTCGGCGTTCAGGTTGGACCAGTTGCGGTGCTTGTATTCGCCGTCCTTGTCCGGGTAGTTGTTGATCCAGTTGAAGGGAGGCATGTAGTTCTGGGCGCGCATCCTGTCGGTGTCGCGCACGTGGTCGGGGTAGTACTCGATCTCGTACCCCATGTTCATGAACTCGATGGGGTTCTCTTTGTTCGAGTCCTTTGTCTCGAACCGGTGTCTCTCCTCGAAGGAGACTTCCTCGAACGCGCTCGCCTGATCGACGGCGTCGAACAGGTACAGCTCGTCCGGCTTCTGCGAGCATTCGTAGTTGTTCGTGTACCGGACCTCGAACAGGGCGGTGTGCCTTATGCCGAATATCCCGAGCGCGGCGATGTTCGTCTCGTATACGCGCTGCAACTGGGTGCTGATCCTGGTGCCGGCGGAACCGATGAACCGGTCGATATGGCCTTCGCTGTTGACGGCGTCCTCGAATCCCGTGAACCGCGCGCCCAGGAATGGGACGAAGTTGACCGGCTTCGCGGAAATGGGGTAGCCGAACTCGTTGTACGTGTCGAACCGCCAGATGCGTTCTGAATCGAGGTCGAGCTCGTCGTCGTACTTGTTGCGGACGTTGTCGAATTCGGTGATGGTCGTGTAGTAGAGGCGTTCGCCGACGAGCGGCTCGGCAATCGTCGTGAATGCGACGGCGGGGCTGTATTCGACCTGGTTCTGGAAATCGTTCATTCTGAGGCGTTCGAGGCCGGTCAGCGCCTTGTTGCCGTTCACGTAGCGCAGGTAGAGGTACGACTCCTGTTCTTTGCTCTCCTTGAATTCGCGCTCGAAGAATTCCTCGAGGAAATTCCTGTCGCTGACGTAGGAGAGTTCCATGTCCATCCGGAGGCCCTGGACGAGGGAGTCGAGATAGTGTCTGTGGTAGAGCTTCGCGCGCCCGCGGTCGCGGTCTTCGAGCGGGAGGAACCGCCGGCCGAACTTGTCCTTGTCGTCGGGTCCGCGGTCGCGGATGTAGTATGTCTGGATCAGGCCTTCATAGTCCTCCCATTCATATTCGAGTCCCGGTCCGTAACCCGTGCCGCGCATGGAGAAATAGTCGATGTCGAAGAGAAGCCGGCCCCAACGCTTCTCTTTTGGAGCACCGTCCTCGTCGCGCTCGATCTCGCCGTTCGCATCGCGCCTGTAGCGGTTGAGATCGAAGCCCCATTTTGTCTTCACGGTAACGCCGTACCTGCCGGACTTCTCGAACTTGAAATTTCTGAGAGGGGATCCCTGGCCGAGGCGCAGGAAGTACATTGGCCAGTAGAAGATCGGGAACCCGCCCGCCTCCGGCACGATATGGGTCAGCGAGGCTCGCCCGCTCTCACCGCTGCCGCGCTTGAATTCGACGGATTTCACGCCGATCTGGTAGTGCGGGTCTGCGAAGGTGCAGGTGGTGAGGGAACCCTCCTCGGCCTGAAACGTGCGCGCATCGAGTTGGCGGATCGTCTTGGCGCGCAACACGACATCCAGGTTGCGCTTGGCGTCCTTGGTGCGGACGAGGGTATTCACCATTATGCCCTGCGAGGTCCTGAAGTTCATGTAGAGGCCATCCGAGGTGACGAGCTCGGTCTCGGTCTTCATCCTGACGAAGCCCTCGGCGTAGATCTCGTCGAATTCGACTTTGTCGAGGCCGATGAGGCTCTGCTCTTTCGGGGGCTCCTCGCCTCGCTCGCGACGTTCCTTTGCCGCCTTTTCGTCGAACCAGCCGATGATGTTCTCTGCGCGGATCCACATGTCCTGCTGGCTGATCTGCGCGCCGCCGGTCAGGTGCGTGATGCGGACATCGCCTTCGAGCCAGCTTTCGATTTCCTGGTACCTGATCTCCCAGAACGCCGGGGGCGCTTCGGGCGCGGGAGTGACCGGTTCGGTCGGTTCCGTCCCCTTGGCCTCTTCCGCCGGCGTCTCCTTCTTCTCTTCAGAAGGCGGTGCGGGCGTTTCCTGCGGGAGAGCCGGGGAGATGAACACGGGGGAAAGGGCCAGAAGAAGACACAGGAACGCCGCAGATCCGGCGGACTTCGTTTCGCGCGAGATTCCCACAGTCCTGGCTCCAACTCAAGAGGTGTGACGGAAGCACTCGGCGGGCGCCATGCAGCGGCTGGCACAGCGCTTCAGTGAGTCCAGCCGACGGCAGGGCCGCATGGTGGCCTTCCGACCGCGAAAACGCATCGAGTTATCTATGATAGCTTGGAAACCCGATGAAGGCAAGGAAAAGGAGCCACAGTGGGGACCACTTCCTTTGCTCCTGAAGGCGGCGGCGGAATGCCTGGTTTCGTAGTAGGCCACGTGGCCCCGCAGGGCGGATTGGCGTCTCCGAAGGAACGGCAGTCCGCTGCGGCTTCGTTACTTCCTACAGACTGCGTTGCCCGGACGGGCTGCTAGTCGCCCTCTGGCGGGCCCGGCGGCTCTTCCACCGGGGGCTCCTCGGGGGGCAGTTCCGGCGGAGGGACTTCGTCGGTACCATCAGGCTGCTTGGGGTTGTTTTTTGTCTTGCTCGGTGGCGGGTCCTTGGGGACCTGGAAGGAGTTCTTGTTCTTGGACCACCAGTTCTGCCAGTCGGTGCGGTTGCCGCCGAAGTCGAGGTGGGTGAGTTTCTTGAGCGCGTCGCGGATGGCGTCGAACTGGACCATGCCGTTCTTGCGGTGTTTGCTCCACATCATACGGATCAGCGCGTCGATGGAGCTCTTGTCGCGTATCTCGCCGAGCGCCTGGATTCGCGCGCGGATGACGTTCCGCTCATTGATGCGCCAGAGGTCCGAGGAGAGCGACTTGACCGCGCGCGGATCGGCGAACGCGCCCAGCGCTTGGCAGATCTCGATTGCCAGCGTGATCTTGTCCTCCTTGCAGTCGTCAAAGATGGACGTAAGGACCGGTACGGCATTGGGATCCTTGTGCTGAACGAGCACCTTGAGCGCGGCGATCTGGACTGTCGTCTCCCTGTCGCCCTTGAGCACGTTGCAGAGGGTTTTGGTCACCCGCGGATCCTTGACGCCTATGAGCGTTTCGACGGCGAGGACGCGATCTTCGGCGATCTGCGTTCTGTACTTCGAATCGAAGTCCTTGAGCGCCTGGTCCACCTGTTGCGGCGTGGGCTTGAGCTCGGGCGGCGGCTGCTCGGTTTCTGCGGGCTGCGTATCCTGGGCGGAGATGCCGGCAATGCCCGGGACGAACAGAACGATCAGCGCGGCAAGCAGGGCAATGGA